>NZ_JAFNPG010000007.1:234763-282683 GCF_026535815.1 Snodgrassella sp. B3088 | reverse complement strand
AGCGAAGAAGGCGAACTATACGCCCCTACATCCACCCTGTCAACTACTTCCTCCGCTTATTTTTATCCAATACACCAAACCTCTGTTCTAATAAGATTTATTTTTTGTCTTTATGACTGCATTGAAGTTTGCTTTAGCTTGCCAAGAATATGGCCATAAGTTGATTTTTGTTTGAGTGACACGATTCCTTTCACATAATACGGGAATCTTTTGGTTAAATGTTTTATATAAGTAGTATTTTATTAAAGATAAAAGCACGCCGACAGCGTGCTTTTATCTTATGGTTTATAAATTATTTATATCCGCCTTTAACTAAGGTTCCACTTTCGTCATGCTGCCAAGTGATCGCCCCAGGACATGCAGCTGAACCTCTGGACAATGTAGAAATAGAACCTTTAATGGTGTTGTTGTTGGCGGTTGGTGGCAAAAATTTAACCTCATAGTAAGGCCAACCTTTTTTATCACACGTCAAATGAAAGGAGGGATTATTCATTTTATAGTTTTCGATCCATGAGATTTGTTTACTGGCCAAATTACCCGCAGATGGACTTACTTCCCACTGTCCTATGATATCTCGGCGTCCTGTAGTTAGATTTGTTACAGTTCCCATCAGCAAATTTCCATTTTTCTGTACTCGGAACGCAAAGGTATCTCCTAACTCTCCTGGTATATACATACGACAAGTGGCACCACTTCTAGCGCCATCAGCCCCACCCTTACAATTTGCATGCCTGGCAATGGTGTCTTTACGAAAACTGCTAAACAACACCATAAACTGACGAGAACCATCTTTTGCGTTTTTAGTAGGCTGAATACCGGTATACCCAATCCCGCCACCACCTGTGAAACCGAACTGATTTGAAAAATAAAACTCATCAACGGGAGCAGCCTGATTAATGGTAATACCAAAGGTTATATTCTCTATTACTTTATTAGTAGGGATATTCCAGTTTAGTGTAGGCGTAGCGGCTAAAGCATAACCAGTAGTAAATGCCATTGCCATTGCCGTAATTCGTCTTTTCATAACTTTCTCCTTAAAATATTTATTAATTATCTGAGTCTGAGCAATCTTATGCCTTTTATGCTTGCGCATATTGTCTCTTAAATATTTTATCAAAAAATATTAATTATTCAAATGCTTAAAATCTTCATTAGATATATGTAGGTGTTGAGATTAGAATCGTAAAATATTAGTCTCATTAAGAAGATTTTTTGCTTGGTAATGGGGCTTAATATCTAGCTAGCTTGGCTCTAATCAGCGTAAATTACTTAGTTTGCACTATCGGAATAGGCATGTGTTATAGTGTTAAGTCATGTTGCAAATAGGAATGGTTTCTATTATCATAATCAAGATATGGAAAACCAACGTAAAGCCAATTTTTTGATTGTTGTTTTTGTTCTCAGCATGCATGTGCTTTTATTCTGGGCAATTGCTATTCATTCTCAAAAAATTGATATTGACACAAAAATACAATCCCTTAGTTTTGTCGATTTAGGTATGAGTGGACATCAGGCTATTCCAGATGTTGCACCTAGTTCACCAACTAAACAACCTGTCGTACAGAAACAAATCATGAAGGTTTCGGCAACTAAGAAAGTGATATCGGATAAATCGATAATTAAACCTGTGGCTTCGATTAAAAGACAAAGTGAATTTAATGTTAATCCTACTAAAGACGATAAGCCTAAACTAATACCCACAACGGCGAAACCCAGTCTTATCAAGCCGACTTCTGAAAATAATTCATCTGCCTCTATTTCTTCTAATAATGAAGGTAAATCTGACTCAACATCTACAAGTAATAAAAATAACGCTGACCAAGCTGGCGGTAGTTTAGTGGTACCCAAAGACTATCAGGGCGGCTATCTAGCTGCCTTACGGCCTGTTTATCCACCTGAATCGATGAATAATGGTGAAGAAGGCGTTGTTGGAATCACTGTATCAGTATCTGCAGATGGTAAACCCCTAGATGTAGCAATCAGCAAAAGTAGTGGATTTAGCCGCTTGGATCGTTCAGCCAAACAGGCTGTACTGAAATATCGATTTAAACCGGCTACTCGTGGCGGTATACCTATTCCGTATAAATATCATTTTAATGTTGCTTTTAGAATGCCTAATTAAGAGTGGCTAGCGGTAATTTAGTTTTTATATCTATTTAGATGATTTAATTAAATCATTATTAACTTTGAAGGTAATTATTCTTATGGACGGTAATATTGCTTCAATTTATGCTCAGAGTGGCTGGATTTTGCTGACTGTTTTAGCCATTCTTGTCCTGATGAGCATTATGACCTGGATTATTGCATTGATGCGTTGCTGGAGCTTATGGTGTGCCAGACGGGATAATCGCACTGCTTTAAATTGTTTTGCTTCAGCAGAAAATCTGACTCAGTTACAACATGAATTGGCTGATAATCAGTCTCCGGTTGCAAGTCTTACCCGGGATGCTCTGCGTGCGAGCAAGCTGTATCATGATCAGGCTAATCATTCTTTAGCTGCGGCAATGCCTTTTAATCGCTATCTTACCAGCCAGATTCGCAATAGTATGGAGCAGATTTTACGGCGCTATGAAAGCGGATTAACCGTTCTGGCTTCTATTAGTTCGAGTGCGCCTTTTATCGGGCTCTTTGGTACGGTATGGGGTATTTATCATGCTTTAATTAATATCGGGCATAGTGGGCAAATGAGTATTGCTGCTGTTGCTGGTCCCATAGGGGAGGCGCTGATTTCTACCGCCATTGGTTTGTTTGCTGCTATTCCGGCTTTGTTGTTTTATAACGGTTTGGTTCGCAGCAAGAAAAATTTAAGTCGTGATCTGGATGGTTTTGCTCATGACCTGCATGCGCAGCTATTAAATAATGGGGAATAAGTGATGGCATTTGGTCATTTTAGCGATGATGAGGTTCATGAGTCAGCAGATATCAATGTAACGCCACTGGTTGATGTGATGCTGGTACTGTTAATTGTATTTATGATTACCATGCCGGTACTGACTCACTCTATACCATTAACCTTGCCTACTACAGCAAATTCGCAGCAAAAGGCTGAGCCCAAAGCGCCATTGCGATTATCGATTGGGGCTGATGGAGAATATAAGCTGGGTGACAAGTCTCTTACATTGACACAACTACAAAATAATTTACATTCAGAAGTGCAAGCTAATCCTGATGTGGTATTGGCAATAGCTGCTGATAAGCATGTTGCTTATGATCATGTTGCTCAGGTCTTGGCTGCAGCACGGGATGCAGGTTTGGTGAAGGTTGGCTTTGTTACAGAAGACAAGTAGAGGTTTAATTTGGATTTGTAATACAGACTAATTTTACTGGAAGATTGATGGACTTTCTTATAAAAGAAAGTCCTTTTTTGTTCAGCTTCATATTTTTAATGAAATTGGTTATCAATTTAAGCCATTTATTTGCTCATGAATATAAAAAATTCCTTAGTGATTTTAAATATTCTGCACAATTTGTTGGGAAAGCTAAATATGTATTTACTATAAACAGGGTTAAATTTTTTTATTAAAATTTTGTGTAATTGCTATGAAATTATAGAAGCAGGTATCCAATCAGAACTTTTATAAGAAAAATAAAATTATTTATTATGCAGGATAATAAAATTGTCGGCTGGACTGGATAAAATTTATATTAAACAATAATAAATCTGAGTTGAAATGTGATAATAACTTTATACAGGCAAAGCTGGATTTAATAAATAAATCCGGTAGATTTTATAATCTACCAGATTTATTTATGCTGTTTTAGCGAATGACGCCACGGGTTGAATGAGTAAAGAATTCTTTAAAGATATGTAATTCCGCTGCTGTATCTGCTTCTATAATAATTCTGGACTTGGCCTCGGTATAACTTAATCCTTCCCGGTAAAGAATTTTGTAGATGCGTTTGATGTTGGCAATTTGGTCTGCTGTGAATTTATGTCGCCTCAAGCCTTCGGTATTGAGTCCTGCTGGCTCAGCACGATATCCGGCTGCCATGACATATGGTGGCACATCTTTATGGACACCAGCTGCGAAAGCTGTCATGGCATAATCGCCGATATGACAAAATTGATGTACAAGTGAAAACCCGCCCAGTATTACATAGTCACCTATCAATACGTGACCAGCTAGTGACGCATTGTTGGCAAAGACTGTGTGACTGCCAACGACGCAATCATGCGCTAGATGGACATAGGCCATTATCCAGTTGTCGTCACCAATGCGGGTTTCTCCAATACCAGTAACAGTACCGGTATTGAATGTAGTGAATTCACGAATAGTGTTATGGTTACCGATAATCAGTCGTGTGGGTTCCCCACGGTATTTTTTATCCTGTGGTATTGCTCCGAGCGAAGCAAACTGAAAAATACGGTTCCCTTCTCCAATAGTGGTATGCCCGTCTATGACAACATGCGGTCCAATATCGGTATCAGCACCAATCTGCACATTGGCACCAATTACGGTATAAGCACCCACAGATACGCTACTATCGAGTTCGGCTTTGGGATCAATAATGGCTGTGGGGTGAATCTGCGTCATGTATATTTCCTACATTCGTGATTTACGACCAGTTTAATCATAAGTGATTAATGATACTATTATAAATTTTATAAGAGTCATGAATATTTGTGGCTGTTGGATAACTTTTATTTATCAACTTTTCGTTTAGCACACATGATATCTGCCTCTGCGGCTATCTGATTATCCACCCAGGCTACTGCCTTGAATTTTCCGATATCCCGTTTGTTAGCCACAAGATTAACTTCAAACCTAAGCTGATCTCCCGGTATGACTTGGCGTTTGAAACGGGCATTATCTATGCCAACAAAAAAATAAATTTCATCATCTTCCCGTCCACCGTGATTCAGGATAGCCAGTGTACCGCAGGCCTGAGCCATGGCTTCGATGATGAGTACACCAGGCATAACTGGGAAATCAGGGAAATGACCTAGAAAAAAGGGTTCGTTAGCGGTAACATTTTTGATTGCACTTAAGGTCATGGCTTCACTGTCGTAAGCTGTGACACGATCAATCAGTAGAAATGGATAGCGGTGAGGCAATAATTTCTGAAGTGTTCGAACGTCTAAAGGTAGAGACCAATCCATTGCGTTAATCCTGTTGGTTTGATGAATTGCCGTTTAGCTCGGCTAACTGGTGTTCCAAAGCTTTTATTTTCTGGTTCATTTCGTGTAAATGCCGAATGTGTGCGGCATTTTTCACCCAGTCATTGTGTTTTTGTAATGGGAAAATAGAGGCGTAGTAACCGCTTTCTTTAATGCTGTGGCTGACAGCAGTGGCTGCGCCTATAGTCGTTTTGGGCGGTATATTTAAATGACCACCTATCATCGCTGCACCACCGATTACGGAAAAATCACCGACTTCTGTGCTGCCAGCTATGCCGGTACAGGCAACAATAGCAACATGAGCACCAATTTTACCGTTATGGCCTATCATTACCTGATTGTCGATTTTGGCATCTTTTTCAACAATGGTGTTTTCGATGGCACCGCGATCAATGGTGGTATTAGCACCGATATCGACATCATCCCCCAAAATCACGCAACCGGTCTGAACGATTTTAAACCATTCATTTTTTTGTTTATCCCAGGCAAAACCAAATCCATCGGCACCGATGACACAACCGGAATGCAGTTCAACACGGTTGCCTAGCTGACAACCATGATAAATGGTAACGTTGGCGTGAATGACGCAATCATTACCTATGATGCAGTCTTCTTCGATGACCGTACCTGCCAGTACGCGTGTGTGTTCACCGATAACACAACGTTCTCCTATAACAACGTTAGCTCCGATTTCACAACTGTCGGCAATTTGTGCTGATGGTGCGATGATGGCGCTCGGATGAATTCCCGACCTAGCTTGTTGGAATGGATGAAACAGACGCGCTACACGAGCAAAATAGAGATAAGGATCATCAGTAATGATCAGTGTACGTCCCACTAGTGCTGCCGCTGATTTTTCGGTAACAATTAAGACGCCTGCACGGCTGGCTACTGCATCTTCCCGCAAACGGGGGTTGCTCAGGAAGCTGATATCATGCTCCTGTGCCTGTTGCAATGAAGTAATGCGGGTGAGAATGACATCATCGCCACGCAGTTCTCCACCCAGTTGTTTAACCAAAGCTGAGGCAGTTAGGTGATTTTCAGCCATTTTTTACCTTACTGTTTCTGCGCATTAAGTGCTTTGATGACGGCATCAGTGATGTCAAATTTGCTATTAACAAATATGGCATCTTGTATGATTAGATCATAACCTTCTTTTCTTGCCATATCGATGATAACTTTGTTGGCATTTTGCTGAAGTGAAGCAAACTCTTCGTTGCGACGCAGATTGTAATCTTCTGCTAGTTCTGCTGCTGCTGTTTTATATTGCTCATCCATTTGCAGCATTTGCTTAATTTTGTTTTCTCGTTCAGCGACAGGAATTTTTCCAGATTCAATCGCTTCTTTTAATTTCAGACCTTCAGTCTGCATGGCTTGCAATTTTTTCTGCCTCGGAGCAAATTCTTTATCCAAGTCTTTCTGAATAGATTGAGCCTGAATTGATTGCTGATAGACTCGACCAGTATCAATAAAGCCAAGTTTCTGTATGCTTTCTGCCCATACCAAATTGTATGAAAACAGAGTAACTACTAGTGTTAAAAAAATTTTTTTAAGCATGTGTTAGTCCTTATCTGACTGCGATTAGAACGTGGTTCCTAACTGAAACTGGAAGCGCTGTAACTGGTCTTCCGGTTTTTTGTGTATCGGATAAGCATAACTGAATTTTAATGGCCCCATGGGTGATAACCATGTTACAGCCAGACCAGCTGAATAACGTACTTCGTTGCCAAAGCTGGATTTATGGGTTTTGGAACCACCATAAGGGTTTTTTTCGTCAAAATAGTTATAAGTTTTGTTGTCCCATACGCTACCGGCATCAGCAAACAAGCTCAGTCGGACTGTATGCTGATCTTTAATACCCGGAAACGGGAATAACAGTTCAGCAGTAGCTGTGGCGATATAATTACCACCATAACTGCTGGAATCACTGCTATAGGAACCATCACTGTAACGATTGAAATATTTCGGACCTAATGTGCCGGACTCATAACCGCGCACAGAACCCAAACCACCGCCATTGAAGGCATACATAAATGGCAGATCTTTGGTTTTACCATAGCCATCGGCATAACCAAGCTGTCCGTACAGCATGACGGTAAAGTTTTTGCTAACTGGGAAATACCAGCGCTGGTCATGGCTTAGGCTGTAATATTGTAAATCACCACCTGGTAAACCGCTGTCAATATTAGCATTCATTATGTAGCCGCGCGTAGGCCATAATGCACTGTCTGTGGTATTACGTCCCCAGCCTACGGTACCTTTAAATATCCAGTTATCTTTTCCGTATTTCTGAACAAATTCAGCATAACGTTGAGGGGCATAGTCACCATACAGGTTAACAGCGAGATGTTCTGCACCCAAGCTGAAGTTTACGCGGTCATATTCAGTAATGGGTACACCCATGGTCATAGCTGCACCAATTGTGGTGGTTTTATAATCCATGGAATTACTGTCAGATTTGCTAGGGTTGTAACCACGATAATAGACGTTGTAACCCAGACTGACGCCGTCGGGGGTGAAGTACGGATCGGTAAAGGATAAGGCAGCAACCTGATTTACCTTGGAACGTGATAATTGCAGACTGGCTGATTTACCGGTGCCAAAAAGATTGTCCTGAGAAATACCGGCCGACAGGAGCAGGCCGTCATCTTGAGCCCAGCCCGCGCCAACATTGATGGAGCCGGTAGAGCGCTCTTTCACGCTCATATCCAGGTCAACTTGGTCGGGTGTACCGGCCACTGGTTTGACATCTACTTGCGCATTATCAAAATAGCCCAGTTGCTGTATACGTTCTTTGGAACGATTGATTTTGGATACGTCATAGGGTGCGCGTTCCATCTGTCTTAACTCACGCCGTAAGACTTCATCACGGGTTTTGTTGTTACCGGTAATGTTGATTTGATTGACGTATACTTTACGGTCTGGCACGACGTTGAGTACGAAATCTACAACGTGTGTTTGTTCATTCGGGATGGGTCGAACATCTACCTGACAGAAAGCATAGCCAGAACTACCCATTTTTTCCTGAATGGCTTTGATGATATCAATCATTTTGGAACGGTTATACCATTTGCCTTGTTTGATTTTAACCAGCTTCTGCAATGAATCTATGGGTACTTCGCGTGTGTCTCCGCTTATGGTTACCTTGCCCCAACGATAGCGAGAACCTTCGTTTACGCTGATATTAATCATTTGTGCCGTTTTGTCTTCACTGCTATTAACTTTGACATCGGCAATGCGGAAATTCAGATAGCCATGATCTTGATAGAAGTTATTGATTTTATCCAGATCCTGCTGTAGCTGACTGTCAGAGTAGCGGTCATCACGGGTCAACCAGCTGGTCCAGCTTTTCTGGCTTAAAGACATCTGATTGCGCAAGGTATGGGCGGAAAACTGTTGGTTGCCGCTGAAGTTAATAGACTTAATGGTGGTAGTCGGACCTTCATCAATTTTTAGTTCGAGTGCTACACGGTTACGTTCAAGCCGAGTCACTTTGGGAGTGATTTTGACCGCATTTTTACCTCGTTGATGATATGCATCCTGCAGGCCGTGCAGGGCTTGCTCTAGTGTGGCTGGATTAAACACACGTGACTGACCCAGACCAAAATTACTAAGATTTTTCTTGATATCGTTATTGTTGATTGATTTACCGCCGGTAACATCAAAGCTACTGATAATCGGGCGTTCAACAACTGTCAGGAGAACCTGATTCCCCATTGTTTCCACTCGAACATCATCAAAAAAACCGGTAGCGTATAATTTTTTAATGATTTCTGCACCTTCGGCATCATTGAATGTATCACCGATTTTAACTGGCAGGTAACTGAAAACGGTTGTCGGTGCGGTACGCTGTAAACCTTCTACCCGAATGTCTTTTATGGTAAACGGTTCGACTGCCAAAGCCAGTGAAGACAGGCCTAAGGCCATTAAACTGACAGTTATCTGTTTTAATTTCATCATTCATCCAAACAAGCGGGTAATATCATTGAAGAAAGCCACCAGCATCAACATTAACATGGCAGCAATACCAAAACGCAGCCCCATTTCCTGAATGCGTAAACTGAGGGGCTTGCCGCGAATCCATTCGATCGCATAATACAATAAATGCCCGCCGTCTAACACGGGAACGGGTAATAAATTCAGCACACCCAGACTGACACTGACCAAAGCCAGAAATTCAGTATAGCTCTGCCAGCCCATGGCTGCAGTTTTTCCAGCCACATCAGCTATGGTCAGGGGACCGGATAAATAATGTAAGGATGCCTGACCAATGAGTAATTTGGCAAACATGGAAAGAGTGAGTGTAATGTAATCCCATGTGCGCTGCATAGCCAGCTGCACTGATTGAAAAAAACTGGGCTGATAATGTTGGCGTATCTGGCGATCCCATGCTTTATCACGCATGGCTCCAACACCAACCTGGCCGATGATGGTGCCGTTTTCGAGTACAGACTCAGGGCGCAGACTGGTATGTTGAATTTGTCCATTGCGTTGATAACTAATATCTAGTCGCGCTCCGGCACTGGCGCGGATATTATCCACCCATTCCTGCCAGTTACTAATTTTGCGGCCATTTATGGTTAACAATATGTCCCCAGCTTGCAGACCTGCTTTGGCAGCTACGCTGTCAGGTACGACCATGCCTATCTGGTTGATTACTTTAAACGGCACGATACCAAGATATCCTGTTTTAGCTACATTAGCCGCTGCTTCGGTACCAGCAATGTTGAGTAGACGCTTTCCAGGTTGTCCTGCGGCGCTGATGACATCTACCAAAACTTTGCCAGCATCCAGATTAAGCATGATTTTGGCTTGAGCATCTGACCAATCGGTAACTGGCTGTCCATTCACACTTAAGATACGGTCACCAGACCGAAAACCGGCATCTGCTGCTACACTTGCTGGCTCTACCATCCCAACCCATGGCCGCATCTGAGTAATACCGCCGATGCTGAAACTGGCCGCATACAAAATTATCGCTAGAATCAAGTTAGTTAATGGACCGGCAATGACGATAGCGATTCGTTTCAGAGGATGCTGCCGGTCAAAGGCAAAAGGTAAATCAGCCTCACTGACCTCCCCTTCCCGTGTGTCTACCATTTTGACATAACCGCCTAGCGGAATGGGAGCCAGACACCATTCAATATTGGCACATTTGATAGAATAGAAGGGTTTACCAAAACCGATGCTAAATCGCAGCACTTTGACACCGCACCAGCGCGCTACCAGCAGATGGCCTAATTCATGCAAACTGACCAGAAGTAAAATGGCTACGATAAAAGCAACTATGGTTAGTAACATGGTTTATCCTGTATTCAGCTGGCAGCCCTACCGGCCACCCATGTTTTAGCAGCACTACGCACCTGCTCATCCAGAAACAGAAATTCTTCGATGGATGCTGCTGTAGAGCCGCTGAATTGCTGCAGGCAGCTTTCAACGACCTGTGCCAATTCAGTAAACCGAATCTGCTTATCCAGAAAAGCAGCCACGGCAATTTCATTAGCTGCATTCAGGACACAAGAGCTGGCGTCATTGCTGCTGTTCAGTACATCATATGCCAATTTCAGGCAGGGAAAGCGTACAAAATCCGGTGCAAAAAAGTTTAAGCCACTTAAACGCGTAAAATCCAGTTGTTTGACACCTGAAACAATTCTATCTGGCAACCCCAGACAATGCGCAATCGGTATGCGCATGTCCGGCTTACCCATTTGTGCCAGTACAGAACCATCAATATAGCGTACCATACTGTGTATCACACTTTGTGGATGGATAACTACTTCCAGCTGTTTAGCTGTTACATTGAATAGCCAGCGAGCTTCTATCAATTCAAGCCCTTTATTCATCATGCTGGCAGAATCCACTGAAATTTTACGTCCCATTTTCCAGTTAGGATGGTTTATAGCAGCTTCTGGGGTAATTGTGGCAAATTCATCTAACGGTGTATGCAGAAAGGGGCCACCTGAAGCCGTTAAAATCAGCGATTCCACGCCAGCCATTTGAGGATTACCCTGATAATCAGCAGGCAAAGACTGAAAGATGGCATTATGTTCGCTATCAACCGGTAATAGACGCGCACCGTACTGCTGTACAGTTTGCATGAATAAGGCACCAGCCACTACTAAAGTCTCTTTATTGGCCAGATATATGATTTTACCGGCTTTTGCTGCAGCAAGAGTCGGTTTAAGTCCGGCCGCGCCAACAATAGCAGCCATTACAGCATCTGTTTCACTGGCCTGTGCCACTTCACACAGCGCCTGCTCACCATACAATACTTCGGTTTTCAGTGCCGCTGTCTGTAATTGTGCCTGCAATACGCAGGCCTGCTGGGCGGTGGCTACCACTGCGTACATCGGTTGGAAACGAAAACACAATTCGGCCAAACGATCAATTTGCTGGTGCGCTGTCAAAGCAAAGACAACAAAGCGTTCGGGATGGCGGCCTATAACATCTAGCGTGTTCAGGCCTATGCTGCCGGTAGCACCCAGAATGGTAATTGATATCGGTTTACAACCATTCATCAGTAAATCACTTTATATTAAAACAAACCACTAAAGCGGCATAAACGCTGAGTACGGCTATCAGGGAATCTACCCGATCGAATACACCGCCATGTCCAGGCAGAAGCTTGCTACTGTCTTTTACGCCACCTGCACGTTTGAGCCAGCTTTCAAGCAAATCGCCACAGATACTGACAGCGGTCAAAATAGCCGCCAGAATCATGGTTTGCCACGCCGGCAAGTTAACAGGTAACCATCCACGCTGCTGCAATATAACTGTATATATTGCAACACAGAATACGGCACCTATTGCCCCTTCCCAACTTTTATTCGGGCTGATGGTCGGTGCTAGTTTACGTTTACCGAACGTCCGGCCAACAAAAAAGGCGGCAATATCAGCAATCCATACCAAAGCCATGATCGACAGTAGTGCAGTGGCTGATCTGGCATCTGGACGCAGAGAAATTAAAGCTTGCCAGAAAGGCAACATTAATATCCAACCTGTCAATACACCAAGCAAGTTTGCTTTAACTTTCCATTTAAATTTTAACCAGAAGGGTACGAGTATCAGCCAAAACAGCAATACAACTATCTGTAACCATACAGGTGTGTAAGTCTGTTGATGATAAAGATACAGGCAGAAACCACCTGCTGCACTCAGCAGTAAATAAAGTAGGTTTTGTACATGGGTGAAATGGACAATACGGGCATATTCCCATAAAGCCAGCAATGCAATGAGGCCACTGAAAGCAGCCCATAAGCTGTTATTGGCCCCAAACAACATACCTATCATTAAGGGCAACAGGATTAGTGCAGTGAGAATACGTTGTTTGAGCATATGTCAGGGACGCTGTTGAGTAAGAGGCAGCTGCTCCGAAGTCCTACCAAAGCGCCGCTCCCGCACCTGATAGGAGCGGATGGCAGTAGCCAGATGGTCTTCGTCAAAATCTGGCCACAGCACCGGTGTAAAATATAATTCGGTGTAGGCTAGTTGCCATAAAAGAAAATTACTGATACGTGTTTCACCACCGGTGCGGATGAACAGGTCTGGTTCTGGTGTATCGCCAAGTGAAAGATAGGGCAAAATGCTGCTTTCAGTTAGCTCGGTAGCTCCTGCCTGAATGGCCTGATTGGCTGCATGCAGAATATCCCAGCGACCACCGTAATCTGCAGCAATGGTCAGAGTAAGGCCGGTATTGGCTGCAGTTAATGCTTCAGCATCTTCAATACCTTGTACAATTTCTGCAGCAAACCGGCTACGATCACCGATAACTCGCAGGCGCAGGTTGTTTTTATGCAATTTCTGTACACGTTTCTGTAAGGATTGCAGAAACAGATTCATCAGGAAGTTAACTTCATCTACCGGCCGCCGCCAGTTTTCGGTTGAAAAAGCAAAAACAGTCAGATACTCGACACCCATACGGGCACAGTTTGCTGTCATGTCTTCCAGCATTTCCAGACCTTTTTTATGCCCCATGATACGGGGCATCAACCGTTTTTTGGCCCAGCGCCCGTTTCCATCCATGATAACGGCAATGTGACGAGGTATGTCTGTGTGTTCTGGCACGGTTTGGGTACTACTGGTAGTCAAGATACATCCTTTACGGGGATTTACAAACTTAGATGGCCATCAGGTCGGCTTCTTTGGTTGCCAGCATTTTATCAATTTCAGCTATGTATTTATCAGTCAGCTTCTGAATGCCTTCTTCACCGCGGCGGGCTTCATCTTCGCTGATTTCTTTGTCTTTGAGTAGACGTTTGAGGTCATTATTGGCATCACGACGAACATTACGTACCACAACGCGACCATCTTCTACTTCGCCACGTACTACTTTTATTAGATCCTTTCGGCGCTCTTCAGTAAGCATTGGCATCGGCACGCGTATCAAATCACCCATGGCAGCTGGATTCAGTCCGAGATTGGAATTGCGGATGGCTTTTTCGATAACGGTGGCCATTTTACTTTCAAAGGGTTTAACACCGATAGTACGGGCATCCAGCAGAGTTATGCTGGCTACCTGACTTACAGAAACCATGCTGCCGTAGTATTCTACTTCTACCTGATCCAGCAGACCGGTATGTGCACGGCCGGTACGAACTTTTGCCAGATTATCGCGCAATACATCCAAGGATTTCTGCATTTTTGTTTCAGCGGTGTGTTGAATTTCGTTAATCATGAACATTCCTGTCTGAACTGATTGCATTTATTTCAATTTGTTGAAATTTCGGCAACCAGAAAATGGCAAACGCGCATACTAACGCAGTTATACGCGTCAACTCAAGTTAAGTTAATCTTTCTGGCGATTTTTAAACATGCACCAGTGTACCTTCATCTTCACCCATGATGACTTTTTTTAATGCACCCGGTTTGAAGATACCGAACACCACAATATTCAATTTCTGCTCACGACATAAGGCAAAGGCTGTGGCATCCATTACTTTTAAATTCTGGCTGATTGCTTCATCAAAGGTGATTTGCTGATAACGTCTAGCCTCTGGATTGGTTTTGGGGTCGGCCGTATATACACCGTCTACATTGGTTGCTTTTAACATAATATCACAATTCATTTCCACACCACGTAGGCTGGCTGCAGTATCGGTGGTAAAAAATGGATTGCCGGTGCCGGCAGCAAAAATGACTACTTTACCTTCTTCTAAATATTGGATGGCTTTGGGACGCGCATAAGTCTCGGCAACCTGCTGCATACTCAGGGCAGACTGGACACGCGCCTTTATCTGCTGGGTTTCGAAGGCTTCTTTTAAGGCAAGGGCGTTCATTACTGTGGCCATCATGCCCATGTAATCGGCGGTGGCGCGCTCCATGCCTTTGGCAGACTGAGCCATACCACGAAAGATATTACCACCACCTATGACGATAGCCACTTCTACCCCCATTTCGACCACTTCTTTAACCTGTGCGGTGATTTGCATGATGGTATCGCGGTTGATACCGAAAGCATCTGGCCCCATCAGGGATTCACCGGATAGCTTTAATAATACACGCTTGTATTTTGCTGGTTTGGTCATGATCATTCTTTCTATCTGATTGCCATTAGATTTTTAACAGCTATTACTATAATTTTCAAAATATATTGGGAACTTTTATTTCAGCTATCTCAATGCGGTGAAAGAGATAACTCAAAAAAAAGCACCCTGATTCAGAAATCTGAATCCAGAGTGCCCTTGGCATTTACTGCCTTATACTTTAGAAGCAGCGGCTACTTCAGCAGCGTAATCTACTTCTTTTTTCTCAATACCTTCACCTACGTGGAAAGCTACAAAACGGCTGATTTCGGCATTCTGTTCTTTAAGAAATTTTTCCACGGTTTGGTCAGGGTTGATGACAAACTGCTGACCTAGAAGAGTTACTTCTGCCAGAAACTTCTGTACACGGCCTTCCACCATTTTTTCAATGATGTTTGCCGGCTTGCCGGAAGCAGCAGCTTGCTCTTCATAAATGTGGCGTTCTTTAGCCACAATTTCCGGATTTACTTCAGCAGCAGAGACACACTGTGGTTTGGAAGCTGCAATGTGCATAGCCACCTGACGAATAGCCTGAGTATCGCCACCTTTGTGCTCAACCAATACGCCGATTTTGGTACCGTGCATATAGGTAACCAGACTATTGTCGGTTTCAATGCGTTCAAAGCGGCGCACGGTGATGTTTTCACCCAGTTTGGCAATCACAGCTTTGCGGGCTTCTTCAATGGTTACACCGTCGTCGGTTTTAGCTTCAGCCAAGGCTTCCAGACTAGCTGGATTATGTACGGCAACGGCTTTGGCCACAGCCTGAGCAAACGCCATGAAGCTGGTATCTTTGGCAACAAAGTCAGTTTCACAGTTGATTTCGGCTACGGCACCTACTTTACCATCTACATATTCGGCAATCACGCCTTCTGCAGCTGTACGTCCAGCCAATTTACCAGCTTTGGCACCGGATTTAATGCGCAAAATTTCTTCGGCTTTTTCCATGTTACCTTCGGCTTCCACCAGTGCTTTTTTGCATTCCATCATGCCCAGACCAGTAGCAGCACGCAAATCACCAACCATTTTTGCAGTAATTGCAGCCATGTTTTACTCCTTAAACTTGATTATACTCAGCCCGATGGATATCAGACTGAAAAAATACTTTAAAAAAAGGGGCACTAATGTCCCCTTCTTTTACGAAAAATACGAAAGAGCTAATTATTCGGCAGTTGCTGCAGCCTGTTTTTCCTCAGCAGCCTGAGCAGCCTGAACCACTTCCTGCAATGATTGGGCTTTGCCTTCCAGAATAGCATCAGCAATACCGCGACAATACAGACGGATGGCTTTAGCTGAGTCATCATTACCGGGAATTACATATTTAACGTCGTCAGGGCTATTGTTGGTGTCGACTACAGCGATAACTGGAATACCCAATTTAGCGGCTTCTACCAGTGTACCTTTTTGATAGCCGGTATCGATAACGAAAATAGCATCAGGAAGACCTTTCATGTCTTTGATACCGCCCAAAGAACGTTCCAGTTTGGCTACTTCACGCTGCATTTCCAGCACTTCTTTTTTGCCATAGCCAGCTTCGGTAGCATTTTCCAGCGCAGCGGTTTTTTCTTCCAGACGTTTGATAGACTGTTTAACGGTTTTGTAGTTGGTGAGCATACCACCCAACCAACGATGATCTACGTAAGGTGCACCAGCGCGGGTTGCTTCTTCCTTAACAATATCACGAGCCTGACGTTTAGTACCAACAAATAATACGGTACCTTTGTTGGCAGCCAGACGGCGCACAACATCCTGTGCTTCAATAAACAGCGGCAGGGTTTTTTCCAGATTGATGATATGAATTTTGTTACGCGCACCGAAAATGTATTCAGCCATTTTCGGGTTCCAGTAGCGGGTTTGGTGACCAAAATGTACGCCTGCTTCCAGCATCTGGCGCATAGTAATTTGTGACATAATATCTATCCTTAAAGGGTTAAAGCCTGACACCGCCACGCATAGAACTCTGTAAATTAAAGAGCACCCTTTCGCGTACGGTGCGAGCGTTATTTATTTTTACCGAGGTAAAACGTTCGGATGATACAGAAAAAAAGCTGTTTCGGCAAGTGCACGATACTACCTCTGTTAATCAATTTATTTAGCCGTCTATTTAATTTATGCACCAGCATTACGATAAAACATTACTACGCCGCTATTTGCGACAGCAGCGGCAACAAATAAAGCCGGAGCTCCGCAAAGAGACCACATCGCAAATTAACCGCCTGCTTTATCCTTTGATAAGACGTGGCAAACGGATTGCAGCGTACTGGGCCATTGGTAGCGAATTATCATTATGGTCTTTTATTGCCACGGCACAGCACCGCGGAGCTGAAGTCTATTTACCCAGTATTGCACCCAAGCAGCGCCAATTATGGTTTACACGTTGTCCGCACCTACCACGACAGCCTGCCACAGCTCGCTATTTGATTTTGCATGGGCTTAAGCGCAGACGGAAGACAATTCCACAGTTTGGCGGACCACGCCTACGCGCCCGCAGCTTAAACACAGTTATTGTCCCTTTACTTGGCATTGACCAGCAGGGTAACCGGCTTGGTCAGGGTGGAGGTTATTATGATGCTACGCTTGCAGCTTTACCACCATGGCATTTGAGATTGACCGGCGTGGGTTTTAAATGCCAGTTGATTGATAAAATAGAATCGGAAAAACACGATATCAGAATACCGTTTTTTATCTGTGAACAGGGAATTCGAAATTTTTAATATGATTTTCTGGTCAGAATGAAGATATTTATTTGTGCTTATTATTCTCACTGGCTATTTATCGATTACATAAATTCACTTTTAAGTAGTCGTCGGCAATCCAGCTATGAAAAAATAATTGGGCAGTTACGCAATATAGGCTACATGTAACTGCCCTTGAAGCTGTCTGAAGACAGTCAGATCTGATTATTATAAATGCGTAAAAATCTCTTGTTCCGGTAAGCGTGATTTTGGACGGCTGGCATTACTGTCATGGGCTGCACGATAGCCTAGACATACCACCAAAACGCTTTTCAGACCTTGCTGCGGTAGACCAAGTATTTCATCCATTTTCTGGTCATCAAATCCTTCGATAGCTGTAGAATCGATGCCGACAGCCGTGGCCGCAAATAATAGTTGCCCTAGCACGATATAAAGTTGTTTACTTTCCCATTCAAGCTGGCTTTGCGGAGTAGAACTGTTTTTATTTACAAAGAAATGGCGACCTTTGTCCATCATTTCTTTTACTTCTCCTTCACCGAAACGGCCATCTTTTTCTTCCTGTGCCAACACCTGCTGTAAATGCTTTTCGTCCAACGGTTTTTTGGCACAAAATATTAATGTATGGGATGCATCAGCGACACGCGGATGATTCAGTTCTAGGATGGCTGGCATGATTTTTTCCCGCGCAGTATCGTTATCTACTACAAAAAAATGCCAAGGTTGTGAATTAACCGATGAGGGACTGTTTCTAATTACTTCAAATAACTGAGCTAATTGTTCAGGTGGTATTGTGCGGGTTTTGTCATAATGTTTCGTGGTATAACGCTGTTTAGAAATATCAGCAATATTCATGGTTGGCTCCTGTTACTTAACTACTATATTTGTATAATAATTCAGATATTTAATTTTATACAGTTTATTATCCTTGGTAGTGTGCTGCTATGACAGCCATGCTGTAAATCATTACCATTTCCTAACCACAGTTTAATTTCTGTATGTAGTTGGTGTTATCTGATAATTTAGAAAAAGTATTGTTGAATATTTTTTTTGCAGTTACTAAATCTTTTTAAACAAAATGCTACTGTTTTATGACTGTATACGGAAATTGCAGTGGACAGGATATTATTGATGCTTTTGTCTAATTATTTGCTGGCATTGATAACAATAGGCTTTGCCGCCAAATATGTTTTTATGATTCCAGCAATAATTGGCAGCATCTGGGCTAATATTTTTACGACAAGCTACGCAAAAATAGCTGACAGGCTTTTTCATTGGGGTTAGGGTTTCTGTTTGCAGCTGTGGAGACGTAGCAATATTGGCTGAATGGTTATTTATTTTATTTAATCCAAAACATGCCAACCAGTCATGCTTTTGTGGATGATGTAGTTTGACCAACTGATGAGCAAATTCTTCTAGCCGGCTACGGGAAACAGTGCGAATAATGCTAAATATGCCTAAAGGTTTACTCAACTGCTTTACTTTTTCTTGCAACTGCTCATTCTTTATAATATTATCCATTCCGGCTATTGTTTTTTTCGGGCGCCGGATAGAGCTATCGTTTGATATTAAAATTAGACTATATATCAAAGGTTTAAAATACAATCCGCAAAGACTGGGGCATTGAATCAGCTTTTTCTGTAACAATTGTTTCAGGATACTGATATGGCGTTTGTTTTGTTCCAGTGGTGAAGGCATGCCTTGTCCTTGCCCATTATATCGGCGCGAAAATTCACCAAATTCATTGATTATCAATTCACCTGCTATTCTTTTGCTTTCACAAACAAATATCTGCAAATGGCGATTAATCAGTAAATGGTCTATCTGAGCTACTTTGTTTTGAAATTGCAGCCTTAAATCGTTGATAATCACCCAATCTGGGTGATTTTCAAAATGAAATTGCATTAGATAGGCTGATTCTTCTTCACCTTTGATGCCAGCACACAATAAACGGATGCGTTGCTCAATTTTCCGCTGCGTTTGCGGTGATAAATCAGGCCGCTGCAAGAGCTGTTGCAATATTTCTAAATCCTCTTGTTTACTATCAATTTGCTTAATAATCATTTTGTAGTCAATTTTAATAATTTAGATTGGCATATATTTTAGCTATATCTGCCCTGCTGATTAATGTTTGATTCTTTTAAGATATTTTTCTTTCTACTCAGTTTATTGCTCATATCTGCCAATATTTATTTTAATCACTTTTGTGTAAACGTTTTTGTTGAAGTTTATACACGGTAATGATTTGGGCGGCAAATAGTTTGTGCTGCTTTTATTGTGTTGTCTCTACAGGCGACAGACGTAAAAAAACCGCTGATTTCAGCGGTTTTTTAAATCTGGTGCCCAGAGACGGACTCGAACCGTCACACCTTGCGGCGGGGGATTTTGAGTCCCCTGCGTCTACCAATTTCGCCATCTGGGCTAGCGAAGAATCGGCATTATAACGGATTTTCTATAGTTGTAAAGGTTTTTTTCTTGGTAGGGAATTTTTTTAATTATTTATGAATAAAATATTGATTTTATATTTGGATTTTTTTATATTTTACTTATTAATTTAAAATTAAAAATCTGTATTGTATTTTTTAGCTGAACATTATAAAGTACAATTTTGTAATACAAATCAATTTATGTTTAAAATCCATTTATCTGCGGCGTTAATTGTTCCGGCAATCATGCTATCAGCATGTCAGCCGCAAGTACCGGCTTCTACAGCCAAGCCGGCTGCCAGTGCAGATATGCCGCAGCATCAGCAATATTCTTTTGAAGGAAGCGATGTGCGCGATGCCGGTCTGGGCGGAGATGATTTTTCTTTGCTGGATGGCAAAGGTAAATCAGTACATTTGCGTGATTTTCGCGGTAAAGTGGTTGCACTGGTATTCGGCTACACGCATTGCCCAGATGTATGCCCCACTAATCTGCTAGCTTATGCGGATGCGATAAATCAGCTAGGAGAAAAGGGTAAGCAAGTACAGGTGCTATTTATTACACTTGACCCTCTGCGCGATACACCGCAAGTTATGGCTGAGTATGCACCAGCATTTAATCCGAATTTTATCGGTTTAACGGTAGACAAACCGCGTTTGCAGGCGCTTAATAGTGTGATTACCCAATATAAAATTGCGGTACATAAAGTAGCAGGCAGTAGTGCAAAAGACTATCAGCTGGATCATAGTACTGGGACATATTTGCTGGACAAACAGGGACATACCGTGGTGTATGAACCACACAGCCAGACAGCAACACAATTGGCTCATGACATGAAACAATTGTTAGATTAAAATTATGTAATTAATATTTTTATAATATGCAAATTAATTTTTACGCAATAATAAATTTATAGCTAAAGATTTTTGCAGTGTCTAGATACTGATAAAAAAATGACTGCACAATTAACCATTGCGTTATCTAAAGGTCGTATTTATGAAGAAACGCTGCCTTTGCTGGCAGCAGCGGGGATTAAGGCTATTGAAGACCCGGAGTCATCCCGCAAACTGATTATTAATACGAATCATAACAATATCCGCTTGATTATTGTGCGGGCGACAGATGTGCCTACTTATGTGCAATATGGTGCAGCTGATTTTGGAATTGCGGGAAAAGATGTTTTAATTGAACATGATGGAGATGGGCTATATCAGCCTCTGGATTTGAATATTGCCCGCTGCCGGATGATGGTAGCCGTACGAAAAGGTTTTGATTATGCGGCAGCTTCGCAGCCCGGCTGCCGTTTGCGGGTAGCTACTAAATATCCGAATATAGCGGCAGAACATTTTGCCGGTAAAGGTGTGCATACTGATTTGATTAAGCTGTATGGATCGATGGAATTGGCACCGCTGGTGGGCTTAGCTGATGCAATTGTTGATCTGGTTTCTACCGGAAATACATTACAGGCAAATAATCTACAGGCTGTAGAGCATGTGGTAGATATATCCAGCCGGCTGGTGGTGAATAAGGCAGCTTTAAAATTGAAATATTCATGTATACAACCAATTATTGATGTTTTTGCACAGGCAAAAAATCAAAAAATTTAGTTTTATTTATATTGAACAGGAATTATTTAAATGACAACGGAAAATTCGGCCAAACTGGCAGTACTTATAGATGCAGACAACACTTCAGCCAGTACGGTTGAATCTCTACTGGAAGAAATCGCTAAATATGGTATTGCCAGTGTCAAACGTATCTATGGTGACTGGAGCAGTGGCCTATCCAAATGGAAAGATGCATTGCTTCCGCATGCTATTACACCGGTGCAGCAGTTTGCCTACACAAAGGGAAAAAATGCTACCGACATGGCCATGGTTATTGATGCGATGGATTTACTTTACAGCAATACTTTTGATGGTTTTTGTATTGTGTCCAGCGACAGTGATTTTACCCGTTTAGCATCACGTATTCGTGAAAATGGCTTGACTGTTTATGGTTTCGGGCAAAAGAAAACGCCTGAATCTTTTCGTAAAGCCTGTGATAAATTCATTTATACTGAAAATCTGCTGAGCCATACAACAGTAGAACTTGGTGAAGACAAATCCCAGACACCTATATTCCGCAACAAGCGTAAATCTCCGACTGAACTGAAGCAGGACACAGCATTGATGAATCTGTTTCGCAATGCAGTGAAGGAACACGCTGATGATGATGGCTGGACGTCGCTGGGGGTAGTGGGACAATATATCAATAAGGTTAATTCTGATTTTGATGCTCGTAATTACGGCTATACTAAATTGTCCTATCTAATTAATGCTATCGATATTTTTGAAACGCAGATGCATGGAAATCATTTATGGCTGCGTTTGAAAAAACGCAGTAATAATCTGCTGCCGAAAACAGAAAATAAATCTTTTGCTCCAGTTGCTGAACCAGCTGCTTTTCAGCAGAACAATGACGCACCTTTGGTGATTACGATTCCGGCTGTCAGCAAAGCATCACCGGCGGAAAAAGTGAGTGTCAAGATTGAGCCGGAAGAAAAAACGAAGAATACTCAACCGGTATTGGTACAAATTGAAACCCAGGCGCCTGAATTCACCAGCTTTGATAAAAGCCGTGATGATCAGACCAAGCGCGGACGTGGCCGTCCTCGCAAAGCTGTATTTGAAACGGCGGTGACGGCATCAGAAAACAGTCGTGGCCGCGGCCGGCCAGCTAAAACTAGTTTCAACAGCCGTACTGCTAAATCCAATCGGTCTTCTGGCGAAACTTCCAGCCAGCATTATTGGAACCGTCTGGTACCGATGGTACAGAAAGCGATTGAACGAACCTGTGATATTGAAGGCTGGGCAACAGTAAGCTCGGTAGCACGAGAGCTGGTAACCAGTGATGGTGGGTTCAACGCTAAAGACTATGGCTTTGATAATGCCAATAATGCTATTTCAGCCATCAGCAATGAATGGATCGACAGCCGCAAAGCCGGCCGTGGTCTGAGAGTACGGGTAGTCAAACCGTATGATGTTGAAGTAGATGGCAATACCATTCCAGCACATGAGCTAGCTGCTAAAACAAAGTCTCCGGTTATCGATGTGGATGATGATAATTTCGGTAATAATATTTAATTAAATCTATCAGGATCGGGCAGCATAGGCTGCCCGTTATACAAAGGTATGAAATATATTTCTTCGCAGGATACTGACTTTAAGGCTCAGTTGACTGCTCTTCAGGCATTTGAAACCGCACAGGATCCTCAAGTGGATGCAGCAGTGGCTGCTATATGTGCAGATGTACAGAAACGTGGTGATGCAGCTGTAGTTGAATATACCAACCGCTTTGACCACACACAGGCACAATCTATGGCTGACCTGACTTTAAGTCAGGCCGATTTGGCTGCGGCATTTGCACGGCTGCCTGCAGATGTTCAGTCTGCTTTGCAAACGGCAGCAAAACGGATTGAGAGCTATCACCAGCACCAGAAACAACAATCATGGCAATATGAAGATGAAAACGGTACTTTACTGGGACAGCAGATTAGTGCGCTGGATCGAGTGGGTATTTATGTTCCTGGCGGCAAGGCAGCTTATCCAAGCTCGGTGATGATGAATGCGATGCCGGCACATGTGGCAGGGGTAAAAGAAATTATTATGGTCGTGCCCATGCCAAACGGGGAACGCAATGATATTGTACTGGGTGCTGCTTATGTAGCCGGAGTCACACAGGTTTTTACCATCGGCGGGGCACAAGCTGTGGCAGCGCTGGCATATGGTACGGAAAGTATTGTGCAAGTCGATAAAATTACCGGCCCAGGCAATGCTTATGTGGCTGCTGCCAAACGGCGGGTGTTTGGTGTGGTTGGTATCGATATGGTTGCAGGCCCGAGCGAGATTTTGGTTATTGCCGATGGTACCACGCCGGCTAAATGGGTGGCGATGGATTTGTTTAGTCAATCAGAACATGATGAAATAGCTCAGGCAATTCTGATTACTACGGATGCAAACTATGCATCTGAAGTAGAAGCACAAATGCAGACGCTCATGAAAGAGATGCCACGTAAAGCCATTATTGAAGCATCGCTGGCTAATCGCGGAGCCATTATTCAAGTGCAGAATCTGGAAGAAGCCTGTGAAATTGCCAATTATTTGGCTCCGGAACATCTGGAGCTTTCAGTAGCCAATCCGCAGGAATGGGCACCGAAAATACGTCATGCCGGTGCTATATTTATGGGTCAGTATACCAGTGAAAGTCTTGGCGATTATTGTGCTGGGCCCAATCATGTTTTACCGACCAGCCGTACTGCTCGTTTTGCTTCTCCTCTGGGTGTCTACGATTTTCAGAAACGTAGCAGCCTAATTCAGGTATCTGCGCAGGGAGCGAAGCAATTGGGACAGATTGCCAGTATTCTAGCGCATGGTGAGGGACTGACGGCTCATGCTCGTGCAGCAGAATTACGTATGGAATAAAACACCTGACTTATTTAAGCCAATGCTACAAATGGCATTGGCTTTTTTATTAATTTCTGGCAAATCATTTATTCTTTAAGCATAAAAATATTATTGTTTATTTTTTTGTTTCTGGATAAAGTCATTTGAATTTTTTAATGCTTGCAGCACTGCCTATAATCATTAAAAAAATAGCATTCTAATTGATAAAAATATTTGCTTACAAATAAGGTATTTTGACCTTATACAATAATTTTTGCTTTATCTGCTGTTTGAAAAATTTTTATTTTTTATAATATAATCAATAATTAAAAGTTATTTTTCGGCAGAAATTCTGTGGAATGCTATTTAAGGAGCCGGTAATGCAGATTAAAACGCTGGATCATCTGGTTTTGACAGTTAAAGATATTCAGGCTTCAACTGCTTTTTATACAAAGATACTGGGCATGCGCGAAAGTAGGTTTGCCGACAATCGTACTGCTCTGCATTTTGGCGAAATGAAAATTAATTTACACCAGCAAGGACATGAGTTTAATCCGAAAGCACTTTATCCTACGCCAGGCTCAGCAGATTTGTGTTTTATTGTGGAACAATCGCTGGATGAAGTGATAGCTATTTTGCAGGAGCATCATATCCCGCTGGAGAAGCAACCCAGTAGCCGACATGGTGCCTGTGGAAAAATGACTTCAATTTATATTCGTGATCCGGATAATAATTTGATTGAACTGGCTAATTATCCACAAAATTCTTAATTCTGAGCTAGTTTTTAATTTATCCGCAATAAGCTGAACAACCGTTGAGCTATGAGATTTGTGCGGAAAAGGTATAGCTGTGGATAAAAAATATTTTACGGCCATAAATAAAAAAAGGCGGGCTATGCCCACCTTCTACTTGTATTGTTTTAAATGCGCTCTGCCAGTTCTTGCGCTTTACCAACATATAATGACGGAGTCAGCGCCAGCAATTGTGCTTTGGCGTTGTCCGGAATAGCAAGCTGGCTGATAAATGCCTGTAAACTCTGTGGCGTGATGCCGTGTTTGCCACGGGTAAGCTCTTTGAGCTGCTCGTAGGGATTGGCTACGCCATAGCGACGCATAACCGTTTGAATTGGTTCAGCCAGTAATTCCCATGTTGCCTCTAAATCAGCAGCAAATGCAGCTGCATTGATTTCCAGTTTATGCAATCCACGTAAATGCGAGGTTAACCCGAGAATGGTGTAGCCAAAGCCAACGCCCATATTTCTCAATACAGTACTGTCGGTTAGATCACGCTGCCAGCGCGATACTGGAAGCTTTTCGGCCAGGAAACCCAGTATGGCATTAGCCATACCCAGATTACCTTCTGAATTTTCAAAATCAATCGGATTGACTTTATGTGGCATGGTGGAGGAACCAACTTCTCCGGCTTTCACTTTCTGCTTAAAGTAGCCAATCGAGATATAACCCCAAATATCGCGGTTAAAATCAATCAGAATGGTATTGATACGACTAATGTTCTGGAAAAATTCGGCCATATAATCATGCGGTTCTATTTGGATGGTATATGGATTAAATGTCAGTCCCAGATTATATTCAACAAAACGGCGGCAATGGCCTTCCCAATCTATATCTGGATAAGCGATCAGATGCGCATTGTAATTACCGACCGCTCCATTAATTTTGCCCAGAAACTGTTGTTGCTGAACAGATTGAATCTGGCGCTGAAGACGCGCCACCACATTGGCAATTTCTTTTCCTAGCGTACTAGGTGTAGCAGGCTGTCCATGTGTTCGGCACATCATCGGTAAGGCAGCATGAGTATGTGCCAGCTGACGCAATTCCTCAATCAGCTCGCAAAGTTTCGGCAGCAATACTTCGTCACGAGCCTGTTTCAGCATTAGTGCATGCGATAAATTATTGATGTCTTCACTGGTACAGGAAAAATGAATGAATTCACTCACGGCCAGCACTTCGGGGACATTAGCAAAACGCTGTTTCAGCCAGTATTCGATGGCTTTTACATCATGGTTGGTTGTGGCCTCGATGGCTTTGACTGCCTGCGCATCTTCAGCTGAAAAATCCGCAATTACGCCGTCGATTTCAGCAATAGTAGCGGCTGTAAAGGGTGGAACTTCACTAATTGCGGCTTCGGCAGCCAGTGCTTTGAGCCATTCCAGCTCAACTTTTATGCGAGCATGTATCAGACCGTATTCAGAAAAAATTGGCCGTAATTCAGAGACAGCCGAGGCATATCGCCCATCCAGCGGTGACAAGGCAGTTAATGGATTGATCATGTTTCTTCTACTTCCAGAGTAATGATAAGACTAAATTCAGTTAATTCACTGGCATTTTGAGTGCCATGCTTAATTGGTAAACAATTTCAGGGGTTGTTTACCAGGGTGTGGGTAAGCAAGTATCTCATGCAAATCGTGTAACCGCTGCACAATACTTTGTGTTACCGCATCGGCCTGTTGCATCGCTGTATCATCGCATTCCTCCCGCTTTTGTCCATAAAGCATAGCATCAAGCAGTTTGCGTACATACATCCCATCGTGGCCATAAAAATCGACACCGATATCAGGCATTCCAGCTTCATCAAACAGTGTGGCCACCATGCAGCTTTCTATTGTGGCCAGCCCCAGCGCCCCATCTTCGCCACCAAGTTGCCGAAACAGAGCATCAACTGGGAAACCGCCACAGGCGAGGAAATAGGCACGGTTGAAAACTGTATTGGTGGCAGTAATCATTTCAAACGTACGCCATGCCACAGCAAATTTTTCATGCTTTCGGTATCGTTCAGGGATATTATGTCCCTTGACCGGTAAACGCAATAAACCGGTTTGCGGCCGGAAACTGAACACGGCGCTGGCCGCCTGTAATGCATGCGGCTGGTAGGCATCATCTGCATCCAGAAATGCTATGTGGTTACGACTAGACATCAAGGCCGCCCAGTTACGCGCCACAGCCGGACCACGGTTTGTGGGCAGAAACTCACTTCGTATAAGTTGTGGATGGCGCTGCTGCCACTGCCGAATCAAACTGGCTGTTCCATCTGCAGACGCATCATCCACCAGCCACAGACAGCCCAGTTCCGGCTGTACCAATACACTGTCTATTGCACGTGCCAATGTATTTTCGGCGTTATAGCAGGGAATAATGACATCAATAGATTTCATACAGGCTACCTTAACAATTAAGGCCGCCTAACTGATAGCTGGCAGCCTTATGACATATTTTTTATACACCTTGTTTCAAACTGGCTTCGATAAAGCCATCAAGGTCGCCATCCATTACGGCCTTGATATTGCCTACTTCATAACCAGTGCGTAAATCCTTGATACGCGATGAATCGAATACATAGGAACGAATCTGATGTCCCCAGCCTACATCATCCTTGCTGGCTTCGAGATTCTGTTTTTCCTCATTGCGGCGACGCATTTCCAGCTCAAACAACTTGGCTTTGAGCATATTCATCGCCTCTTCGCGATTACGGTGCTGGGAACGGTCGTTCTGACACTGTACGACAATACCAGTTGGTTCATGCGTGATGCGAACAGCCGAATCGGTTTTGTTGATGTGTTGGCCGCCGGCACCGGAAGCGCGATAGGTATCGACACGCAAATCTGCGGGATTAATTTCAATTTCAAAGCTGTCATCCACTTCCGGATAAACGAATACGGAAGCAAACGATGTATGTCTTTTGTTATTAGAATCAAACGGTGAGTAACGCACCAGTCGGTGAATACCGGTTTCGGTACGCAGCAATCCGTAGGCGTATTCACCATCTAGCTTGATGGTAGCGCGGTTAACCCCTGCAATTTCGCCCTCGTCTTCTTCAAGGATTTCTACTTTGAAACCTTTGCGTTCGCCATAGCGTACGTACATGCGCAATAACATACCGGCCCAATCTTCGGCCTCGGTGCCACCTGCGCCAGCCACGATATCTATGAAGCAATTATTCACATCGGCTGGCTGATTGAACATGCGCTTAAATTCTAGCTGCGCCAGCTCTTCTTGCAATGCGGTAATATCAGCCTGCACTGCTGCGAAACCGTCGCTGTCGTTTTCCTCAACAGCCATTTGCAACAGTATGCGGTTGTCTTCGATCCCGCTGTGCAGATGATCCAGCGTCAGCACAATGCCTTCCAGTACTTTACGCTCTTTGCCAACTTCTTGTGCTTTTTTCGGGTCGTTCCAGAGTTCAGGATCTTCCGACAGACCGATTACTTCTTCCAGACGATCTTTTTTGCCAGCGTAGTCAAAGATACCTCCGTAAATCGTGACTACGGGATGCCATATCATCCAGAATATTGTTTAACTGATTAATCTGCTCCGCTTCCATGATGTTCTCTCAGCCAGGTATTTGAAAATAGGCGCGTATTATAACAGATGCCTTCACGGCAATCAGGCCACTTATCAAGCGGCCTGTTGAAGTTAAGATATTACGCTGTAACAACGTTTTTGATGCGTTTTAACCGTTTACGGTACGCGGCGCTAAGGCGGTCAACCGATAGAGTAAATAACGCAGTATCACGCCGTACGTGGGCAGGAAAAACAGTGCGGCCACAGTGATTTTAAATGCATAATCTGTAAAGGATATCTGTAACCAGTTGGCCGCCATAAAGGCATCTGGTGAATGATAGAATGCTACTGCGAAAAACAGTAATGTATCGACGGCACTACCCAGCACAGCGGAGGCACTTGGAGCCGGCCACCAGCGCTTGCATTGGCGTAGCCGGTTAAACACCAGAATATCCATCAGCTGTCCGACTACGTAAGCGGTAAAACTAGCAAGAGCAATACGCGCTACAAATAAATCAAAATGGCTTAATGCCACCCAGCCCATCCAGTGTCCGTTTTGAAACAATACGGAGATGGCATAGGAAAACAACAATGAAGGCAACATCACCCAGAAAATAATTTTTCGCGCCAGACCTGAGCCGAATATGCGTACGGTTAAGTCAGTAGTTAGAAAAATAAACGGAAAAGTAAATGCGCCCCAAGTATTGTGTAGCCCCCACAGAGTAAAGGGAAACTGCACCAGATAATTACTGGCCACGATAACCAGCATGTGCCAGAAAGTCAGCCAGCGCAACGCCTTAAAACGCTGCGCATCGGAAAATTCATACATAGGTAATCCTGTTTATTTATGCGGCTGCGCAACAGGTAATCATCAGAAAACCCGAGCTAGCCATACAGAAAGTATCTTTCAGCAGTGACAGGTTTATTTCACTTGAAACTGCAGCAGACGCTGAGCAGCCATGTCACTGTAGCGTGTATTGGGTTCGCCGTAATTGGCATACGGATGGATGGCAATGCCGCCCCGCGGCGTAAATTCTCCATATACTTCTATATATTTAGGCTGCATTAATGCAATCAAATCTTTCATGATGATGTTGACACAATCTTCATGAAAATCACCATGATTGCGAAAACTGAAGAGATACAGTTTCAATGATTTACTTTCTACCATGCGCAAGCGGGGTAGGTAATTGATGTAAATGGTGGCAAAGTCTGGCTGACCGGTTTTCGGGCACAGACTGGTGAATTCAGGACAGATGAATTTAACGAAATAATCGTTATCGGGATGTTGATTATCAAAGGCTTCCAGTAGCTCCGGTGCGTAATCGCTGCAATACTGCGTGTGCTGATTACCCAGCAGACTAACTGTGCCCAGATTATTTTGTGCACGCATATAGTTGATTTCCTAGTTTTTTAATGTGGGAGGTTTACGAACCACAGGGGAGGCGATTGTACCCGAAACCCATACGTGCTTAAAACAGCACTTGCAAATTTTTAATCAAGGTGCCAGAACAATATAATGGTTTTTATTAAAATATTCTGCCAATAACCGATATATATTAGATTTGAAATATAATTATATGCTAGATAATTTGATATTTAAGCAATATTGTAGCGATACAAAAGTTTGAATCTTGCTTTTTAAACTTATTCATTATAGCCTGATAGGTAAATCATTAAAATTTAAAATAATAGCATTCGACAGGAAAAATTATGAATCAGGCAGTAACCAGACCAATAGATGATGTCCGGATTAAAGAAATTAAAGAATTGTTGCCACCGATTGCCCATTTATATGAATTGCCGATTACCGATAAAGCTGCTGAAGTAGTCCACGATACTCGTGAGGAAATTGCTGCATTGGTGCATGGACATGATAAACGTTTACTGGTCATTATCGGCCCCTGCTCCATCCATGATCCAGTCGCTGCACTGGAATATGGCCGGCGGCTGAATGTATTACGCGAAAAATATGCAAATCAATTGCTGATTGTGATGCGCGTATACTTTGAAAAACCACGTACCACTGTAGGCTGGAAAGGCTTGATTAACGACCCGCGAATAGATGGTTCCTACGATATTAACTATGGTCTGCGTCTGGCTCGCAAACTGCTTCTGGAATTAAACAATATGGGTATGCCTGCTGCAACTGAATTTCTGGACATGATTACTCCACAATATTTTGCCGATCTGATTTCATGGGGTGCCATCGGTGCCCGTACGACGGAAAGTCAGGTACACCGCGAGCTGGCTTCTGGTTTAAGCTGTCCGGTAGGTTTTAAAAACGGTACCGACGGTAATTTGAAAATTGCCATTGATGCCATTGGCGCATCTAGCCATCCACATCATTTCCTTTCGGTAACCAAAGCCGGCCATTCGGCTATTGTGCGTACTAGCGGTAATCCAGATTGCCACATTATTCTGCGCGGTGGTAAAGAACCTAATTACAGCCATGAGCATGTTGAGGCCGCAGTAGACGAGCTAAACAAACATCAGGTTACACCATATTTGATGATTGATTGCAGTCATGCTAACAGCCGCAAAGATTATCGTCGGCAGATGGAAGTGGCTCAGGATATCGCCGCACAGATTCAGGCCGGTGAGCAGCATATAATGGGCGTTATGGTGGAAAGCAACCTGATGGCAGGCAGGCAGGATAATCCAGAAAATTATGGTCAGAGTATTACAGACGCCTGCATTGGCTGGGAAGAAACAGAAACGATGCTGCAACTACTGGCACAGGCAGCGCAGGTTCGTCAGAATCAATAGCCTTTAACACATTGAAAATATACATGAGCGGTTGCTGAATCACTTTAAGGGTGAATCAGTGCCGCTTTTTTATGCCTGCTGATATGCGATGTATAAGCAAATAAAAAATCTGTTTTGTTAGATACTGGGCAACAAATTTATGAATAAAGGAATGGTAGCGATTATTGCTGAATATTCAATAATGGTTAGTATTGTAGTGAAAGGACATAATTAAATTTGGCAAAACATTATGCAGGCTTTTTATGATAGAAATTGTAGAAAATTTTCTTGAAAATAATCCTCAGTAAAAGCAAGTTTACTGAGGATTTCTGTTACTGATAGACAAAATATTTAGCGTACAGATTTAAAGCTAAGCAGATGCTGACGCGTAGCCAGCCATGCACCCACAACACCCAGTCCGCAAACCAGCAATAAAATTACCACTATTTCACAGGGGTTGAAAAACCGCCAGGCAATATGCACGCCGTAAGGTTGGAGAATGGCACTGACTATAGGCTGAGTCATATAGCAGAGCCAGTAACACAAGCCGGTACTAATGGCGGCAGCAAGTAGGCTTTGCCAGATGGCCAGATACAGAAAAGGCCTGCGAATAAAAGAAGCTGGTGCACCGAGCAGCTTCGTAATTTCTATTTCTTCACGGTGGCTAAGAATCTGTAAGCGAATGGTGTTATACGCCACCAGCGCAAACGCCAGTCCCAGCGTTATAGCAAGAAACCACAACAATTGATGCACAAAGTGATTAATCTGATACAGGGTTTGCATCCATTCCGCATCCATTTTCACACTTTCCACCATCGGCAGCTGCGCCAGCTGCGTCTGTAATGCCGCCAATTCTTCTGGAGTGTCCACTTGCGGTGTGACCGTAAACGCATCCGGCAGCGGGTTACTATCGAGCATAGAAACCAGATCCTGACTCCCCATACTCTGCTGCAATTCTTCCAGCCCCTGCTGCTTACTCACAAACACTACTTTTTCAAGCTGTTTATTCGTCCGTAAGGCTTTTTCTACAGCCTGATTATCACTGGCTTTCGCTTCCATCTGCATATACAGAGTCATGGTGGGCGCATCGTTAATCTGTCCCAGCACCTGCTGTCCGCTTTGTACACCGAGATACAATGCCAGTGGTAATGTCATGGCGATTGCCAGCATAACAAGAATCAACAGCGTGGCCACCGGCTGGCGCAGTAACTGCCGTAATGCTTTACACGCCGCTTCTGTATGCAGGGAAACAAACTGAATCATGCGTATAACCTGCCTTCCTGCAATCGAATAATGCGATGGCCGTAATCAGCCATCAGAGTTTCATCGTGAGCGGCTACCATTACTGTGGTACCAGCCTCATGAAAGGTCTTGAACAATTCCATAATATCCAGTGCGTACGCCCGATCCAGATTGGCTGAGGGCTCATCAGCTATCAGCAAACCAGGCTGATGCACCACTGCACGAGCAATACACAGGCGCTGCTGCTCTCCGCCAGATAAGGTCACTGGGTCGGCCATTTCTCGCCCCTTCAGGCCAACTTTTTCAATTGCTATACGGGCACGGTGCTCTGCCTGCTTACGTTCATAACCGGTAATTCGCAAAGGTAACATCACATTTTGCAACACATTGCGGTCAAACAGCAGTTTATGGTCCTGAAATACAATACCGATATGCTGACGCAGATAACCAAGTTGATTGTCGTTCAGACGTCCCAAATCCTGATTGTTTAGCCACACTTTTCCCTTGGTAGGCTTCACAATGCCGCTTATCAGTTTCAGAATGGTTGATTTACCTGCTCCGGAATGGCCGGCAATAAAAATCATCTCCCCTTTACTGATAGAAAAGCTAAGGTTTTTCACTGCGGTGAAACCGCCCGGATACGTTTTCGATACCTGCTCAAAACGAATCATCTGTAGGTGTCCGTTTGTGATATAAATATTCACTAATTATACCGCAGCATACTCGCAAAGAAAGCCTGCACCTGTTCAGTAGCTTCAGTTCGCGGTATGCTAGGCTATTCTAATCAGTATCTGTACGCAGACGAGGAAAATACGATGCAAGCGATTACCATGTATACCACGGGTGTATGCCCGTATTGCCAGATGGCAAAAGCCTTACTGAAACAGAAAGGCGTCACAGCCATCAATGAAATCCGCATTGATACCGATCCGCAGGCGCGCGAGCAGATGATGCAGCGTACCGGTCGCCGTACCGTACCACAGATCTATATCGGAGAAGTACACGTTGGCGGCTTTGATGATTTGAATGCTTTGAACCAAGCAGGTAAACTAGATCCTTTACTGGCAGGCTAAGCGCAGACTATTTCTCTTCTCCGTTATCCGGTTGTGCCGGATAGTTCTGCCACCCTAACCCTTATCCCTTTGTTGAAAGAAAAGCATGAGCAAAAAAGAACAAGCACCAGAAAAAAACGAACAACAGCCGGTATTCAGCATTGAAAAAATCTACCTGAAAGATTTGTCACTGGAAGTGCCCCATGCACCACAAATTTTTCTTGAAGGCGGAGAACCTCAAATCGAAATGCGCGTGACTTCTGCTGCTGAGAAACTAGAGGATGAATTCTATAATGTTACCGTAACAGTGACAGTTACTGCCAAGATGACCGAAGAAAAAGTACTATTTCTGAACGAAGTGGCTCAAAGCGGTATTTTCCGCATTGCCAATATTCCAGAAGATGATGTGGAATTACTGCTGGCAGTAGCAGCACCGAATATTTTGTTCCCGTATGCCCGTGAAACCGTATCCAATACCATCACCCGTTCAGGCTTCCCGCCAGTGATGCTGGCTCCGATTAACTTCGAAGCCATGTATCAGGCCGAACAAGCTAATGCCGGTAACGCCTGATTGTTAATAAAAAAGCTGCTTTATCCTGACATGATGAACACTTATGGATAAAGCAGTTTTTTTGTGTCTAACATTTTTGGCGCGATAGTTTTAGCGCTGATAACGAAATTGGAATGCAAAAGCCGCCAGCAAACCCACCACACACAATGGCAGAATGTAATACATGGCACCAATAGGGCTATAGCTGCTTAACCACTGCACGACAGGCAGAGTCAGGCCACCGACAATCGCATAAGCCACATTGTAGGAAAAAGAAATACCAGTAAAGCGAATAGCGGGTGGAAACATTTTAATCATCGCAGCAGATACAATACCGGCTACCCCGGCAGCCAGTCCCAACAGCATATAGAGAGCAAAAACCATACCTTCACTGCTATTTCCCAGTGCCGGATAGAATAACACTGCCATCACACCAGTCAATACAATCCCACAAATCAGCATGCGTCCACTGCCTACACGGTCGGCTAAAACACCATACAGCACACAGCCGATCATCTGCATCACTATCGCCATACTCTGCATTTCAAAAGCAAGCGCACTGGAAAAACCAAAGCCCGCAGTCAGCAATTGTGGCATGGCCAGCAAAATCACAACGATACATCCGGTCAAAAACCAAGTAAGCAGCATACCAATAATCACGGCAGTCTTATGCTGAGTCACCAGTAATTTTAATGGCATATCCGTAGCCAGCTCCTTACGCTGCTGCATCGCCTTGAAAACCGGTGTTTCTCGCAGATAACTACGCAGATACAAGGTCAGTAGACCAAATAAACCTCCCAGAATAAAAGGAATACGCCATGCACCATCCAGAATAGCTGCGCTGGTAAACTGTCTGGACATCATCAGTGCAATCAACGAGCCCAATAAAATACCCAGCGACAGCCCGCCGGTAAGAAAACCATTGGCCATACCCACATGTTTTTCAGGCACATGCTCAGATACAAACGTCCAAGCCGCCGGAATTTCACCGCCAATGGCCACACCCTGTATCATGCGTAATACCAGCAGCAACACAGGCGCAACATAGCCAATTGTGTCAAATGTAGGCATCAATCCCAGCAGCAGCGTTGGCAAAGCCATCATCATGATAGACAGGGCAAACAAACGTTTACGCCCAAACAAATCGCCAAAATGCGCCATTACAATACCACCCAGCGGTCGGAACAAATAGCCGGCAGCAAAGATACCGTAAGTATTCAGCATCGCCCAAAACGGATTCATACCAGCTGGAAAAAACAGCTCAGACAACACCTTGGCATAAAATACGTAAATTACAAAATCATAAAATTCCAGCGCGCCACCAAAGGATGACAGCATCAACGTACGCACATCTTCCCGTGTCAGCAGCTTTCTGTGTGCTGCAACCTCTGTATTCCCGCTCTTCATCTAACTTTCTCAATCAAACAGATTAAAAATCAAATGCGGTTTATAACAGCCCCAGCCAACTTTTTCAAATTTAGGCCGATTACCGCAGCAACAAACCGTCCAACAACTTGCTTTTAGTTATAAACAAACAAAAAAACAGTATTTCCGTCCCCACAATTGCATTGCTACATTAAAACTTTGACGGCACAATAAATTTTCAAGTATGAACACATTTTGGCGTTATGGTCTGCTAGCGGCAGTAGCAATGGGTCTGAACGCATGCAACAGCCAGAACAACAGCAACACTACTTTGCTCAATGCTTCATATGATGCCACGCGCGAACTGTATCAGCATTACAATACTGATTTTCAGCATTACTGGTACAAGCAAACTGGGCAAAAAATACATATTCGTCAGTCAAATGGTGGCTCCGGCAAACAGGCAATAGCTGTACAGAACGGCCTAAAAGCCGATGTCGTGACCTTAGCTCTGGCCGGCGACATCAACGCCATCAACCGTGGTAAAAAAACGTTACTGCCATCTGATTGGCAACAGCGCTTGCCCCACCACAGCACCCCTTATACTTCAACCATCGTATTTCTAGTACGCAAAGGCAACCCCAAACACATCCACGATTGGGGTGACTTGATTCAAAACAATGTACAGATTATCACCCCTAATCCGAAAACCTCCGGTGGCGCACGCTGGAATATTCTAGCAGCTTGGGCATGGGCCAAACACCAGCCTGGTGGAAGCGATGCCAGCGCAGAAGCTTATTTACGTGCCCTGCTTCAGCATGTGCCGATGATGGACACCGGAGCCCGTGCTGCCACCATTACCTTTACCCATCGACAACTAGGAGACGTCTTGCTGGCGTGGGAAAACGAAGCCCAACTCGCCATGAAACAGGCGCCGGATGAATTTGAAATCGTCACACCGTCACTATCTATACTGTGCGAACCTCCCGTAGCCGTAGTTGACGGCAATATCACCAGTGCTGACAAGCGCAGATTGGCTAACGCCTATCTGCAACATCTATACAGTGACAGCGCCCAGCGCCTAATAGCACAAAGCTATTTCCGGCCGGTTAACCCGAAAATCATGGCAGAATATCGCCACCAGTTCCCCAACCTGCAACTGGTCAGCATTGATCAAGAGTTTGGCGGCTGGCGTGCAGCACAACAACGCTTTTTCAGTGACGGCGGCCTGTTTGACCAGCTCTATGCCAAACCAGAGCCCTAAACAAAAGCCCGAATACTTCCAACTAATAAAAATGGTCTGAATCTTTTAGTAGTTCAGACCATAATCAACAACACCACATTGTCCCTATCAGATAGAGTGCTATACTGGCACCTTATCTGGATCCCAAAAATCTACTGCCGCATCCACTACCGGTTTAACAATACCGGCACGAATAGCAAAATCACCAAAATCCTCAGCATCCAGTCGTTCTTGTGCCCAGCGTGCAATCCATTCTTGCAAAATCAGCATAATTTCGTCTACGTCGATATTCTCACGGAACAAACGCGGAATCCGTGTGCCAGCACGATTACCACCGACATACAGATTATAACGGCCGATGGCCTTACCAATCAGCCCGATTTCAGCCAGCAATGCACGACCACAATTATTTGGACAGCCAGTCACACGCAGAATAATATGCTCCTTAGCCAGCCCATTTTTCGCCATTAATTCATCAACCTGATCAATAAAGCCCGACAAAAAACGTTCCGATTCAGCCATGGCCAGCGGACAGGTTGGTAAAGCCACACACGCCATACTATTCTTGCGCTGCTCTGTCACTTCATCATCAATCAAACGGTATTCACGTGCGATGCGCTCAATTTTTTCTTTATTCTCAGGCAGCACACCGGCTACTATCACATTCTGATTGGCAGTAAGGCGGAAATCACCCTGATGAATTCTGGCCAGCTCACGCATACCCGTTTTCAATGGCCGTCCCGGATAATCTAGCAAGCGGCCGTTCTCAATAAACAAAGTCAGATGCCAGCGCCCATCTTCCCCTTCTACCCAGCCAATCCTGTCTCCGCGCTCCGTGAGCGTATACGGGCGGCTTGGTGCAAAGGCAAACCCTTGCCGCCTTTCAACTTCTTGTTTAAATACATCCACACCCACCCGCTGCAAAGTATAACGAGTGCGCGCATTCTTGCGGTCGCTTCGATTACCCCAGTCGCGCTGTGTAGTCACCACCGCTTCTGCACAACGCAATACTTGCTCTACCGGAATAAAACCGAAATCCTTAGCAGTATTTGGAAAAGTACGCTGATTACCATGATCAATAGACAGGCCACCGCCCACCAGCACATTAAATCCTACGAGATGACCGTTTTCACCGATAGCAACAAAATTTAAATCATTGGCATGTAAATCCACATCATTCAATGGCGGAATCACCAGTGCAGTTTTGAATTTACGCGGCAGATAAGTCTTGCCATTAATCGGTTCTACCGCATCCCCGCTCACACCCGCAGACAGCGGCGCATCCAGTTCGCTGCTGAGTACCTTTTCTCCATCAAGCCAAATATCAGCATACGCATGGGTGCGAGGCAATAAATGCTCAGAAATCCGGCACGCCCATTCATAAGCTTCACGATGCAAACTACTTTCAACCGGATTACTAGTACACAACACATTGCGGTTGATATCGCCGGCAGTTGCAATCGAATCCAGCCCCAGCTGATGCAGCCACTGATGCATCGGCTTGATATCCTGTTTTAACACCCCGTGAAACTGAAATGTTTGCCGTGTCGTCAGCCGGATACTGCCATACAAAGTATGCGCCGTAGCAAACTCATCAATACCCAGCCACTGTTGCGGCGTAATAATGCCACCAGGCAACCGGCAACGCATCATTACATTTTTCAATGGTTCCAGTTTAGCTGCCTGCCGCTGAGCACGCACATCACGGTCATCCTGCTCATACATACCATGAAAACGAATCAACTGAAAATCATCACCATTAAATCCACCGGTAATACCATCATTCAAATCAGCGGCAATTTCACCATACAAATAATTACTTTCTCCTTTTAGACGCTCATTATCCGACAATGGTGCATCCGGTATTTGGGCACGCTGATCATTATTCATATTCTGTATTCCTTAATATGCATATTGTTATAATTCATTCAAAACATTGTATAATCAATCAGCAAACAGCCAAAAGAATACCGAGTTGTAATCAAAGAGATTTTAGTTATATCAACCATACAGGACACACACATGCAACGTGGCATCTACCAACATTACAAAGGCAACCTGTATCAGGTAACTGGCACCGCACGCCATAGTGAAACCGAAGAAGAATTGGTTATTTATCAGTGTCTATATGGTGATTATTCGTTCTGGGCACGTCCCAAAAGCATGTTCAACGAAATCATTACCCACAATGGCCAGACACAGCCTCGCTTTGCCCTGATCCGGCCACTGTAAAAGAAGCAGAAAAAAAACACTGACTATTTACGAGCAATAATCAGTGCGATAAAAAACGGATTCAGTCAAATATTTATTTACCTATACAAAAGCGGCTAAAAATTACCCCTAGCAAATCATCAGCGCTGAATTCACCAGTAATTTCGTTTAAAGCGTTCTGTGCCAACCGCAAATGCTCCGCAAATAATTCAATCTGATTATTCTGACATAAACTTGCATTGGCAAGCTCTTTCCGAGCCGTCTCTAGTGCTTGAATATGACGAGTGCGTGCCAAAAACAGCCCTTCACTTTCACCCTGCCAACCAACCTGTTGCAACAGCGCTTGCCGCAACAAATCCAGACCAGTACTGGTTTTAGCAGACAAAGCAATTACCTGACTGGCGTCTGTAAAGGCAACTAAATCGCCAGTTTCACGTGAAACACTGGATGCAGCTTCACCAGTTAAATCAATCTTGTTATGTACTTCAATTTTGTGCAAACCGGCTGGCAACTGCGCCAGAATCGCCGCCGTAGTGGCATTAATCCCTTCGCGTTGGTCAACCAGCACCAGCGCCACATCTGCCTGCTGTACCGCCTGTTGGCTTCGTTCAATACCAATCCGTTCGACTACATCTTCGGTTTCACGCAATCCGGCCGTATCAATAATATGTACCGGCACCCCCTCAAGCGTAATCTGTTCCCTGACGGTATCGCGCGTGGTACCAGCAATATCAGTCACAATGGCCACCTCATCACCTGCCAGAGCGTTAAGTAAACTGGATTTACCCACATTAGGTGCTCCCACCAGCACCACATTCATACCTTCACGCAAAAGCGCACCCTGTTGCGCCTGCCGCAATACCTTATCCAACTGAATACACAAATGATCCAACTTACCACTAGCGTCCGCAGCCTGAAGAAAATCGATATCCTCTTCCGGAAAATCTAAAGTTGCTTCGACCAACATACGCAACGTAATCAGATCATCTACTAATCGGTGTATTTCCTGTGAAAATACACCCTTTAAGCTCCTTACCGCCATACGTGCTGCCGACTGACTAGAAGCATCAATCAAATCAGCCACACTTTCTGCCTGAGCCAAATCTAGTTTATTATTTAAAAATGCTCGTTTAGTAAATTCCCCCGGTTCGGCCAATCGGGCACCCAGTTGCAGGCAGCATTGCAATAACATCTGCAATACCACAGGGCCTCCATGGCCCTGTAGTTCAATTACATCTTCACCCGTAAAACTGGCCGGAGCTGCAAAATACAGCAGCAAACCATTATCAATAACCGTGCCTTCTACATCAACAAAATCGGTATATAACGCTTTACGTGGTTGCGGCGTTTTGCCTCCACTTAATTTTTGAGCCATAGGAAGCAGATTTTTGCCGGATAACCTCACCACCCCTACACCACCGCGTCCCGGTGCAGTTGCAATAGCAGCAATAGTCGGATTATTGTCCATTATCAAAACTCCAGCTAAATAAAACAGTTCAGGCAGCCGAAAAAAGCTGCCTGAACAAAACCTGCATATCACTGCAAATCAATCATCAACCTTTAACAATTCCACATCAAATATCAGTGTAGCATTAGGTGGAATCACCCCACCAGCTCCACGGCTGCCGTACCCCATATGAGGAGGAATAGTCAATTTACGTTTGCCGCCTACTTTCATTCCATTAAAACCTTCATCCCAGCCAGCAATTACCATACCGGCCCCCAACGTAAACGACAGCGGCTGTTGGCGGGTAATACTAGAATCAAAAACTGTGCCATCTTCTAACATGCCTGTGTAATGCACCGTAATTTCTTTACCCTTCACAGCCTCAGGGCCTGTTCCCTGCTCTAAATCTTCAATTACCAAATCCATACACATTTATCCTTACAAACAAATTAGCGTACACTGTAACACAGACATTAGACCCATGCATGTGATTGTATATAGCATTTTTCATATATTAGGAGACAACATGAGTACCAGCGAAATTGTTTTTCTTGACCGCGCCACCCTGCCAGACTTTCCATTCAAATTCGATTTTCCTCATCACATCACAACCTACAGCCACAGCAATCCAGATGAGGTAGCAGGCCGTATTGCTCAAGCGAATATTGTCATATCCAATAAAGTTCGTATTAATGCAGAAGCCATCAAAAATAGCCCGCAATTGAAATTGATTGCCGTACCCGCCACCGGACTGGACCACATTGATCAACAGGCTGCTCAACAGCATAACGTTGGTATCCGAAATGTGCGCGGCTACGGTAATGACACCGTAGCCGAACATGCAATGATGCTGATTCTGGCACTAATGCGCCAATTACCGGCTTATCAGCGAGATGTAGCCGCCGGCTTATGGCAAAGCAGTCCCTTTTTTTGCCATTTCGGCGCCCCAATCCGCGACCTGAATGGTAAAACGCTGGGTATTTTCGGCAAAGGCGGTATCGGGCAAGCGCTGGCAGCACGTGCTCAAGCTTTCGGCATGCATGTCCTCTGGGGTGAACATAAAAATGCAAAAGATTGTCGTAATGGCTACACACCGTTTACTCAGCTGATACAGCAAGCAGATGTTATTTCTTTACATTGTCCGCTGAATGAGCAAACTCGCAACATGATAGATGAAACAGAATTGAAATCAATGAAACCACAGGCTGTACTGATTAATGTTGGGCGTGGTGGTCTAGTGGCAGAGCAGGCATTGGTAGCAGCGTTGAAATACGGGCAGTTGGGCGGAGCTGGCGTGGATGTACTAAGTGAAGAACCGCCGGTACATGGCAATCCCTTATTGAGTGCCCGCCTGCCCAATCTGATTATTACTCCGCATATGGCATGGGGCAGTGAAGAAGCTATACAGCGTATCTGCACCATGCTTGAAAATAATATCAATACATTTATGCGTGAATAAAAACTATTAACGCAATGGTCTGGCCATTACTTCTGTCAGCAATGCAGAATAACTGGCCACCAGATCAGTATTATTTGGTAAAAAGCGAGCAATCTGTTGACGCTGGTCATATACATAATGAGCAGCGTTATAAGCATGATCGCTCATTGCTGCAAATAATTGTTTTGCACCAGCTTCCACATCATTACCAGCATAATAATAACCCAAATCTGAAATCAGCTCAGCATTGTGAATTAACGGATAACCTTGCCAACATACTTCCAAATAGAAATAGTTAAGCGGATTTTCCCATTGATGAGAAATTACTGCATCAGTATTGGTTGCCAGAAAAGTTGGTGTATCATAACGACCCAGAAAAACAGATTTTCGATTTTTCACAATATCCAGCTGATTCATCAAAGCAATGAATTCCATGGATTTTTGAGCCATCGGCAATGTGTTGCATACCTGCAGAATATTAATAGCTTCCGGTTCGGAACGATAAGCCATTTCCGCAATCAAAATCGGATATAAACAGAACTTCACAACATCGATATTCGGTTCCATTACAGACAGGCGCCAGCCCTTACGAGATACCGGCACCTGCCATAAGCCCTGAAATGGCATTGCAGCGGTTTTCTGAATCAGAAATACCGGGCTCCAGACAAATGGCACCACACGCGCATCATGACGTCGGAATACTTCAAAATATGCCTTGCTGCAATTGGCTACCTGCGGAATCATCCAAATATCATCATAACGCTGGTTGATAAATAGATTACCGCCACCCATATTACGAGAGAATAAAACCGACTCCATCATATGGATATATTCAAAGCCACAGCAGTAAGATATTAAACGTACTCCTCTGTCTTTGATATAGGCCGTCTGCTCAGCACCAATTTGCCCACCCAGCTCAATCAAAACATCTATCTGATCTTTGGCCTCTAAGAAGCTCTTAGTTGGCCATATCTCCAAATCCCATGGCAAACTTGATGTAATTGGTACATCAGTTGTGTTTACCAACACCACAGAATCAACATTAGGACAATTTTTCAGTGCGTCAGCAAGAAAAACTGCGTTCTGCTTGATACCATTATTCCACAATGTTTCTTTTGGGTGACTCAGACCAATGGTAATGCCAATACGCAAACGTGCTGGTGCAGCGTCCTGTCCATGGCTGGAAATTAAATTCGGAGTATTAGATAAGTTCATAATTTCATTAGAAATGTTTGATTGCTGGCAGGTTTTATGTATACATTATACTAAAGTGTAAGCAAAATTAGTAAAATCTAGGCTTTAAACAATGACTCAAGAGCATCAGTATAACAGCGGACATTACTTTCTGCCTCAGGATCTAGTGTAGCCAGAAAAACTTTTGCACGCTCGCGGTAAGTACTCAAATTTTCATCATGCATTTTATAGGCTTCTGCCAATACTTTGCCACCCTCTTCACAATCAAAATCGTGATAACGATAGCCACAGTCACCAATCAAATGCGAATTATGAATTAGCGGGTAGCCACCATATAAGGCCTCATAGTAAATATAATTCTGAGCATTTTCCCACTGATGGCAAACAATTGCATCACAATAGATAGATACCACCTGCCAGATCGGGTAGCGACCTTCAAACGAAGTCAAGCCATGGCGGACAATATCCAGACTTTGAGCAAACAGATTAAAAGCTGTCTGATCCTTCAAATTCATAGTATTGCACGCATAGATATGTTCGATGAAATTGGGGTTCAGCCGATGTGCATTTTCACATACCAGCATAGGAATATAACTGGTTTTCACCATACACATATTTGGCTCAAACATACCAATACGCCAGCGATTGCGGCCTGGCTGGTATTCAAACTGCTCGCCTTCTGGCAATTTTTCACAAGCACGATTAAGAATAACCGGACTCCATAAATGCGGCATGATCTTTACCGGCGTGCGAAATGTACTGGCAAAATATGGCTTACAGGTTTTTTCATACTCTGGCAATGTCCATACTTCATCGTACGGCGCACCGGTAATCAGCAAGGCAGGCGGTTTATCAAACAGCATACGCTCAATATCAATTACATAATCATTACCTACGCGCATACTGACTACTTTTCCACCTTTGGCTTTGAACTCTATCATCCATTCTTTGGAAAGCTGGGCACTCATCTCTATCATGACATCCAACTCATTCAAACCAGTGGCCATATCAATTACCGGTACTGGTGAATCCTGCAGAAAATTCATAGCATCCTGCATATCACCATCACCTGATCCAGCTACCAGAACCACGTTACTGACAATTGGAGATTTTTTTAACAACATTGCCAGAAACAGACAATTCTGGAAAATTCCATTTTCCCAAAGCGACTGAGCTCCTTTACGTACATAAATCGAAACACCTACACGAAGTGAAGACACGGACGACATGGGTTAACCTCTTAATAATTCTGGACGATCAGCACACAAATTAGATAATAGTTGTACATGGGCTTTAATATTGGCATCTGATAAAGGATCCGTTGCTTTAAAAAGTGCCTGTGAAGCTTGACGCTGACTACTCAAATTTTCTTCATGATGTAGCCAAGCCTGGATTATTTGTCTACCACCTTCAAGTGCATCAAAATCTGGATAATAATATCCAGCACCGAACTCTTTTAACCATGGAGTATTATGAATCAATGGATAATCTCCATACAGTACGTCCATATAAAGATTATTGTGGTCATTACACCATTGATGTGAAATCACAGCATTGGCGTGTTGCGCCATAAAACCGACTATATCGTGACGGCCATAAAAACATGCCTTATGATCTTTAACAAGATTCAGAGAATTGGCCAGATGTAGCATGGTTAAATGATCTTTCATGTGCAAAGTGTTAAGCACATGCATCATTTCAATTGATTGCGGTTCGTGACGATAAGCTTCATCACAAGCTAACATGGGAATAGAAGAAGTTTTAACAACTGAAATATTGGGCTCAAATATAGCCACACGCAGAGGTGTTTTTACCTCATCATGCACATTGCTATGCCAGCCGTAATTAAGACCTTGTTCACTGATTTCCTGTTTGCGTCTGGAAACAAACATTGGATCCCATAAATGAGGCGTAATGTATATCGGGCAACGATACATTGTCCGCAGCATGGGAATATAAGCTTTGTCTTTTGGCAAAAGCCATACTTCATCACAACGATCTACTGGCGGAAAACTAGTTGGTTTTTCAAACACATTATATTCTGATAATCCCACATAAGGCTGGCCAACACAATAAAACACCACCTTTTTACCACGAGCACGCTGCAAGGCTAACCATTGTGGAGATAGCGCACCAGCCAGTTCAATAATGACATCAAAAGCATCTATAGCTTCCTGTTCTGACATCAATCGCAGATCAAACAGATTCAAATCAATTTGTTCAGCCATACGGGGCTGACCACCAACATTAATTAAATCCACTGATTTAACAAAAGGTATAGCCTTCAGGCTTTGAACCAAAAATATAACATTCTGACCCATACCATTTTCCCAGATGTTCTGGTTGGCATGAGTAATAACAGAAATACCGATGCGCATATTATCCCGTATTCTTATTAAAAATACTGTCAATGATGAATAAATAAGACTTCCGGACTTCACACGGAAGTCCAGAAGTCTGTTTAGTCAGGATTAATTACCACTTAAAGCCAAGTACTGAATTGAAAGCAACTTCTTTACCAGTAGTGGAAACACCTGCACCCCACGTAACTTTGCCGTTTTTGCTGGCTGCCTTATAGTTTACACCAACGGCACCATAGCTACGATATGCACCTACCCCAATACCGACAGTCTGCTCACCAGAACTCAGTGAAGGCAAATAAGCCCCAGAGAGCGCCATGGCCATGGCTGTACCTGAATAAGCTCTGCGCTCAACATGATGAATATTATCATTCAACTGATTAACATATTCATTAACTCTGGTAACCTGATTATCCACACCTTTAAGCTGAGCTACATTCACAGCATCAGTGTCAGCAGTACCTGCTGCCACACCGGTTATCTGACGGTATACACCTTTAGATGCATCACCCACAGATACCGCTCCTTCCGTACTTCTTGTGGCACGGATTGCCGCTGCCTGCTGCGACGTTGCGGTTACTGGAATATATCCTTCTTGTCCGGCAGCAACACTCGCAACTGATCCAGCTCCTAGTGCTATACCTCCGGTCTGTTTCACCTGAGCATTGCTACCCAGAGCCACACCATTAGCTGCGGGAGCACTGGCTGAATCACCAATCGCAATCGCTGATGTACCACTGGCCATTGCTGCTCCGCCCACTGCAATTGAATTAGCGCCTTGAGCAATTGATCCAGCTTTAGCAGAGTTGATCTTCACATATTTCGTACCATAATTCTCCAGATTTTGCAGTGCATCAGCGACATTATCTGCTGATACATTACCACCTGTAGGTGTGGAAATATCATACTTAGGTGGATTGATACTTCCTGCTGAATTTCGTGAAGTACCAAGAGCCGAAGCTATCGATGCAATCTGGCTAGCAACAATTGTGCTAACTGATGTAGACAGACTATTCAGCGAATCATCAGAAACATTACTGGTTGGCAGGCTATTAACCATTGTAGACAAATTATTATAATCTTGTCTTACAGCCCACAGCTGACCAGCATTAATAGCATCTAAAGACCCTTTGGCCATATTACCGTCAGCCACATTGGTAATATGTTGTGCCGTAGCACTGCCATGACTAGCATCATATGCACTACCATTCCACAGTAAGGCATTTTGAGTCAGGTTGGTAATGTTAGTAATAATATTACCTGTGGATAACTCACTTAAAGCACTGTTTAATGAAGACAAGCTAGTGCTGGTACCTGTAGAAAGGCTGGTCACATCATTTTTCAGTAAGTATAGCTGTCCACCATTAATTGCATCATGTGAGCCCTGATCAACCGAGCCATCAGCTAAATTGATAACCTTGCCATAAGTAGCAGCTCGGGTCAGACTATTTGTCTTTCCAGCATCAAATCCACCTTTATCCTCATCCCATTGCAAGCTCTTATCCTTCAGCTGTTTCACATCTTTCTGAGTCAGATCATAGCTGGTAGACAGACTGCTTAAAGCTGTACTCGTGCTAGAAGTTAGTTTGTTCAGGCTATCGCTTGTTGTACTCATACTGCGTGACAGACTCTCATATCCGGTAGACATAGAGCTACTGATACTATTGATACCTGAAATCACAGTTGATGAAACTACAGTCGACAGACTGCTCAGACCAGTGGAAGTAGAACCAGACAATGCATACAGCTGGCTACCGTTTACCGCATCGGTAGAATCTACTGTCACGCTACCAGCTGCTACATTGGTAATACGCTGAGCTGTACCGCTACCATGACCAGCATCATAAGCACCCAGTGTGCTATTCCACTGCAAGGCATTTTGCTGCAGGGTGGTCAGGTTCTGATTTGTGCTACTCAGACTGGATGCCAGACTAGTCAGACCGGTTGAAGTACTGCTGCTCAGGCTGGTTAAGCCTGTGCTGGCGCTAGCCAGTCCTAATTGAGTGGTGCTGGTCAGCGTATCCACTTTGTTATTAACATTAGTCAAAGCTGCTGATGAGGCACTGCTCAAGCTGCTTAGTCCGGTACTAGTACTACTCAGTCCTGCCTGCGTCAGAGTAGACAGGCTGTACATCTGAGTACCGTTGATAGCATCACTTGAAGTAATATTGATGTCTCCAGCTGCAATACCGGTCAGTCTTTGATCCTTACCCTCACGGCTGGCATCGAAATTACCACTTATCCTATTTCTCAGCAAAGCATTCTGCTGTAATGCAGTCACATTACTATTGGTTTCAATTAAACCAGTTGACAGACTGCTTACATTTTTCGTTACCGTACTGAGACTGTCATTAACAATAGTAGATAGGCTACCCAGCTGATTTTTTGTCACCTCATTCAGATTAGTAGACAGGCTGCTTAGTCCGGTTGAAGTGGAGCTAGACAGACTGAACAACTGACCACCATTAACTACATCAGTAGAATCCACTGAAACACGGCCAGCCGCTACATTGGTAATAAGCTGAGGCGCACCATTTCTACCGGCATCATAAGCACTACCATTCCATTGCAGAGCATTTTGCTGCAGGGTA
>NZ_JAFNPG010000007.1:207605-234754 GCF_026535815.1 Snodgrassella sp. B3088 | reverse complement strand
GGATGAAGTACTGCTGCTCAGGCTGGTTAAGCCTGTGCTGGCACTAGCCAGTCCTAATTGAGTGGTGCTGGTCAGCGTATCCACGCGATCATTGACAGTAGTCAAAGCTGCTGATGAAGNCTCAGCCCCGTACTGCTACTGCTCAGTCCTGCCTGTGTCAGAGTAGACAAGCTGTACATCTGGGCGCCATTGATGGCATCAGTTGAAGTGAGGCTTATATCGCCACCAATAATTCCCGTCAGTCTTTGAGCACGATTACTGCGTATAGCATCATATGCGTTACTAGTACTATTCCATTGTAATGCATTTTGCTGCAAGGCTGCTACATTAGTATTGGTTTCTCTCAGACCTGTAGACAGGCTGCTTACATTTTCTGTTACCGTACTGAGACTGTTTGTCACTATAGTAGACAGACTACCCAGCTGATTTTTGGTTACCTCATTCAGATTAGTAGACAAGCTGCTTAGTCCGGTTGAGGTGGAATTAGATAATGTATACAGCTGGCTGCCATTTACTGCATCGGTAGAGTCTGCAGCAAGACGTCCGGCACTAACATTGGTAATGCGCTGTGCAGTACCGTCACGACCAGCATCATAAAAACTACCATTCCATTGTAAAGCAGTTGTCTGCAGGTTATTCATGCTCTGATTGATACTGCTTAGGCTGCCCGTCAAACCAGCAAGAGCTGATGATGTACTGCTACTCAGCGTGCTCAGATTGCTATTGGTACTGTTCAAGCCTGCTGCAGTTACTGTAGACAGACTATAGAATTGTCCGCCGTTAATAGCTTCGGTAGAGCCAACACTTACTGCACCAGCATCGATACCACTCAGTACTTTGGCTTCGCCATTTCGGCTGGCATCGTACACACCCTTGCCTGCATTCCACAGCAGCGCATTAGCCTGTAATGAAGATACACTAGCATTAGCTGCCTGTAATCCTTTATCCAAAATCTGCAGATTGGATGAAGTCGTACTGGTTAGGCTGCTTAGACTGTTGTTGATGCCAGTAATGCTGTTTGTCGTTGTATCGGACAACTGATTCAGCGCATCTTTAGTGCTACTCAGGCCTGTTGTAAGTGTACTCAGACTAGTGCCATAGGCAGTAGACAGTGTATTTAACGCTAANAGAGCTCAGACTTTGATTCAAAGTATTGACACTGGCTGTTGTACTGGTGGACAAGTTATACATCTGAGCACCGTTTACAGCGTCAGTAGAATCTGCAGCTATGGAACCTGCAGCTACACTGGTAATCAGCTGAGCTGTATTGGTACCGTGATCCGCACTATAAGCTCCTTTAGCGCTGTTCCATTGCAGTGCATTTCTTTGCAATGCAGCAACATTGTTGGTAGTAGAACTCAAGCCAGTAGAAAGACTATCTATATTGTTGGTGATACTACTGAGGCTGTTAGTAACGACGGTAGACAGACTGCCTAGCTGATTCTTGCTCATCTCACTCAGGTTACTTGCAAGACTACTTAAACCAGTTGAAGTAGAACTAGAAAGACTAAACAATTGACCACCATTAATCACATCAGTGGAATTTGCAGCCACACTAGCAGCACCGCTAACATTGGTAATACGCTGTGGAGTGCCATTTTTGCCGGCATCATAAACACTACCATTCCACTGCAAGGTATTAGCCTGCAAGGTAGTTACACGAGCTGTGGCTGTACGCAGATTGGTATCCAATCTGCTCAAATTGCTAGTTGTAGTGTCAGAAAAGCTCTGCAAATTACTATCAACAGTGGAAATACTGCTAACCAGTGCATCTGATAAACCGGTGAACGCTGTATTAGCTGTGTTTTCCATACTGGTAGACAAGCTGTACAACTGGGCACCATTCACAGCATCGTTTGAACCTGATGCTATCAAACCAGTAGACACATTTGTAATTTTTTGAGCAGTACCCGTTCCATGATCAGCATTATACGCAGCTGCATAATCATTCCATTGAAGTGCATTTTGTTTCAATGAGCCTGCATCATGATTAACTGTAGACAGAGAAGTTATCAGAGTGCCTGCTGAAGTTGAAATACTTTGCGACAGGCTACTTATACCAGATTCAGCCACCGTGGATAGACTACTCAGGCTGTTTGCGGCATCAGCAGTCAGGCTATTCAGGCCAGTATTCGTGCTGTTGGATAAACTGGTAATACTATTGGACAGAGTATCAGAAAGAGTTGATAAGCTATTTGCAGATGCTCCTGACAGATTAATAGTACTGCTTAGAATACTGTCTGACAAAGAACTGAGTTGGGTAAAGTATTTATCAGAAATACCCGTTAATGAAGATTGTATTGTACTTAAGCTGGAAGACATTAAATTGGAGGAACTGGTCAGATTTGCATCAGACACCGTGGACAGGCTGTACAGCTGTGCACCAATAACAGCATCTGACGAGCTTTCTCCTACCTGACCGGCGGCAACCTGAGTAATTTTAGCTCTGGCACCAGTTGCAGAACCGGCATCATAAGCACTAATACTCGCATCCCATTGTAACGCATTCTGCTGCAATGTGCTTACTCCGGTATTAATACCCGTTATACCTGCTGACAGACTGCTTATACCAATATCAACAAGGCTGCTTAAAGTCGTTGAAAAACTTTCAAAACGCTTATTAATATCACTGTTCAAAGTGTCAAAACTATTTTCGGTACTATACAGCTGTCCTGCAGTGATGGCATCTGTTGAACCATCATAAATATCAGCTTTAGCAACATTGGTTATACGGCTATTTTTATCATTACGACTTGCATCGTAGGCTCCGTCTTTCCACTGCAAGGCATTCGTTTTGAGAGTACCCAAACTTCCGTCGGCCGTACTTAAAGCTGAAGAAATACTTGAAGACAGGCTAGTTATATTGTTTTCAATAGTACTTCTGCTTTGAGTCAGTTTGGCCAAATTAGAACCGGTTACCTGATCCAAAGAAGTTGATAAACTACTGATACCGGCTTGCATACTGCCCGATACATCGGCTAATTTATTGTTTAAAACAGAAATACTGTTGTTTGTACTATATAGCTGTGCACCGATTATCGCATCAGACGATCCCTCTTTCACATTACCTGAAAATACATGTGTCAGTGTATTTTTAGCATTTGCAATGCCATGGCTGGCATCATATGCTCCTGCACCTGAATCATCTAAACGCTTCCATTGTAAAGCGTCTTTCTGCAAATCAGATACACCATTATTAATCACACCTAATTGTGTTCCTGCTGCTGTGGAAAGACTACTAACTTTGGTATTTGTCTGAGCAAGCAACCCAGTTAAAGTAGAGATATTTTTATCAGATATGGTACTCAGAGCACTGGATAAATTTCCAATGCCACTTTTGACCTCATTAGCCAGATCATTGATGGCAGAATTGGTGTTATACAGCTGATTACCTGTAATCGCATCTTTTGAGCCCTTAGCTAAAGATCCATCTGCAGCATTGGTGATCCGGTTTTTACCATTTACTACACCATGACTGGCATCATATGCTCCATTTTTCCATTGCAATGCATTCTGCAGAAGGGCAGGGAGTTTGCCGTTAATTCCTTGAAGGCGTTGCTCTGTTGTAGTAGAAAGGCTTTCCAGTCCAGAAAAAGAAGAATTCTCTAATGCTGTAGATAGACTATTTAGACTACTAGAAGTTGCACTTGTAAAATCCGATACTTTGTTATCAAACGAAGAAGATAATGCACTAATCTGACTGTTAGTGCTAAACAACTGAGCACCAATTACCGCATCACTGGACTTAGCCTGTAAATCAGCTTTATCCACATTTATAATCTTTCGTTTTATACCTTGAGTACCACCGGCATCATAAGCGCTGCCATTCCATTGCAATGCATTCTGTTTAATAGTACTTAGACTAGCATTTACAGGAACCAAACTGGTATCAATGGTTGAGGCAAAAGTATTCAAACCACTAGAAAGTGACCTATCCATGGTGGTTGAAACACTAGCCAGACTTCCAGATAAAGAACCAGACAAACTCTGAAGCTGCGACGTTAAATCTGAAGTCAGCCCAGAGATTTTGGTATTTGTCATTGACAACTGGTCACCAATTACCGCATCGGATGATTTATCATTCACATTGCCTTGTGCAGCGTTAATAATTTTATTTTTACCGCCAACTTGGCCATGGCTGGCATCATAAGAACTACCATTCCATTGCAATACAGTCTGTTTTAGTGCATTAATATTGGAATTGGCTGTGCCAATATCGGTATTAATTTTATCTGACAGGCTGCTGATACTACCTGAAATAGTATTATTCAGACTGGTATTAGTAGCAGCCATAGCAACATCTAATTTTGAGGATAACTCAGCTGGTTTTGTCACCACATCAGTATTCAATGTACTGATACTAGTGCTGGTGGTGTATAACTGCCCCATGGTTACAGCATCAGTTGAATTAGATTGCAAATTGCCATCAGCTACATGTGTAATTTTACCTCTACTGCTGCCATGGCTAGCATCATATGCATCAGCATTCCAGAGCAAAACATTCTGCTTTAACGTTGCAATTTTATTATTAGTTCCAGTGACACCGGCCTGAATAGAACTAGATAATTCTTTGATTTTTTGTACTGATAACCCATTCAATCCAGTGCTTAAAGATTGTATTCCTGTGGAAGCAGATGTAGAAAACGAAAAAATCTGGCCGGCATTGATTGCATCTGTAGAACCAGCTGCTACATAACCATTGGCCACATTAGTAATTTTAGTATTACCGTCAATATCATGAGTAGCACTAAATGCCTTATCAGTTTCATTCCACAGCAGAGCATTATTCTTCAAAGTACTGATACTTGAATTCAGTCCATTAACCAGAACCATGCCACTTTGCAGAGTATTTACTGCTGTTTGATTTATATTACCAGCCAAGGTGGATAAACCGCTGGAAATAGTGGTTGAAACTGTATCCAAGGTTGAATTGGTAGTATATAACTGCTTAGCATTAATAGCATCGGTTGAAGCACTATTTAAAGCAGCATCAGCAACACCTGTAATTTTCTGCTCTTTTTCTACTCTTTTAGCATTATATTTACCATCTGTATACTGGAGCATTTGTTGTTGCAAAGAGGAAATACTACTATTAATTTCTCCCACAGTACTTAAAGCTGATGTGGTCAGCGTACTTACTCGTGCATCTATTGAAGTATTCAAATCATAATACTGGCTGCCGACAACTGCATCAGTTGAAGTTGCACTGGTAATGTCACCTGCACTGACATGTGTAATTTTTGTATCTGCATCACCATGACTGGCACTATATGCTGCGTCATCATCGTTCCATTGCAAAGCATCTTCTTGCAATGCAGCAACTTTACTGCCAGTTGTAGCCAGGCTCGTAGACAACTTATCAAGACTCTGGCCGACAGACAGAGAAGCCGAAACAGACAAACTACCAAATTGCGTATTTACAGTACTAGATAAATTAGTGATTGCAGTATTGGTACTGAATAACTGGCCACCATTAACCATATCTGTTGAATTAGGACTGCTTATATCACCAGGTGCAACACCGGTGATTTTTTGCGCTGTACCATCATGAGTGGCATGAAAATAGCCGTCTTCACCACGCAATATGGTACTTTCCTGCAAACCGCTGATAGCAGTAGATGCAGAATCTGACAATATTTGTAAATAATTACTTAATGTGCTCAGACTAGAATTAGCCGAAGTTGTTAAACTGTTTAAGTTATTTGTTATTGCAGTTGAAAGATTAGTAAGACTATTGGCAGTGTCTGTTGTCAAGCTGCTGCGTTTACCACTTATATTGAGCCAGCCAGTGGAAGCAGATACAGAAAGACTCGCTAGATTGGAGTTTACAGTGTATAACTGGCCACCTGTAATTGCATCATCAGAATCCGCAATAACATCACCTTCTGCAGCATTTGAGATTTTTTGCGGCGTCTTGTTTTTATCTTCAACAAATGCCCCTGTAGTGGCATCATATAAAAGAGCATTCCGTGTAATCTGGCTTAATCCAGTCGAAATTGAAGTAGACAGACCATCTAATGACTTATTCGAACTTGATAACGCTATATTTGTATCGGTTACAAATTTATCAATTTTAAGATTGTTGTCTGTAAGGCTATCCTGAATATCACTATCCAGCTTATTAAGCTTCATATTGGTGGCACGCAGCTGCGCACCCGTTACAGCATCAGTAGAATCTGCGCTGTCAATACTACCTGCTTCTACATTCGTTATTTTCTTTTCATTACCCGCATCAAATGCATCCGAACCATTCCATTTGAGTATGGCTGCACGTAAATCTTTTATACCTTTATCAGTAGTTGTAGTAAAGCTATTAATATTGCTATCAATTGTTGATACCGATGTATTAACGACAGATACTAAATTAGAAGTACCTTCGTTAAGGTTACTGATATTAGTATAAATAGCAGTAGAGATAGAACTCAGCGAAGAATTGGTACTGAATAACTGGCCACCATTAACCATATCAGTGGAGTCGTCAGTAAGACGAGCATCTGTCAGATTTGTTATTTTTTTAGTTTCTCTGCCATCGTCCGAACCGACATTATAAACACCATTTTTAAATACCAAAGCACTGGTTTGTAATGCACCAATAGAGCTAGATGTAGAGGTACTTAAAGAAGAAATATCGGTATTTATTTGTGCTAATTTATCATCAGCATCGCCAGAAGCCTTTGTAATATTTTGATTAAGATTAGTTATAACATCAGATGTTGAAATAGAAGCACTATTAATCTTAGTTTTTACCACAGATACATTGGCATCTATCGCTGTCGAAAGACTGGATGCACTGCCAGAGATAGATGAATACAAACTCTTTAGCTGCGCCACATTGACAGCATCAGTATCCAGTGTACCAGCAGCCAAATCCGTAATTTGACGGGTAATATTCTTAGCAGAGTTACCTACTGCTACCGCCCCGGTAGTGCTTTTCCATGTGGACGTACTAAGAGAAGGATCAGTAGCAGCCACATTGGTATCTGGATTATAGCCAGAAACATTACCAGCTGTATTAGCTATTGAATCCGATCCCAAAGCTACGGAACCATCTGCCATAGCTTTGGCATTTGTACCTACAGCAATGGCGCCAGTACCATTCACAATAGTATTGTTACCGAGTGCCAAGCCGTCATCTGTGGTAACAGAAGCATTGTTACCGATTATGGTTGCTCCAATACCGCTGCTATCAGTGCTACCAACTGTATTGCCACTACCAATTACATGAACATCATAAATAGCATTGATAATGGTGTTTTGGTTACCAAATATAGCCGTATTGGCTGCAGTAATATCGTTATTTGGGCTTGTACTTTTATTACTATTACCCAAAGATAAAGTATTGTTTGCATTAATAAAGGTATAGCCATCCGGACCAGATGCTTCCGTTCCATCATCTTTTTTGTATGCAGTAGGTGTGGTAGAGCCACCTATGGCAATGGATTGTTCTCCATAAACCACATTACCATTACCAATGCTAATACCTTGTTTACCAGTAGCAATAGTGTCATTACCGATGGCCACTGAAGAGTCGCCACTTGCCTGAGATTTCACCCCAACAGCAACTGCTCCATCTATAGAAGCCTGTGACATCAAACCAAGTGCCACACTTCCTACGCCATCTGAATTAGCAACGGAACCTAAAGCTACGCTAGAAACTCCAGTAGCTTGCGATGAGATACCAATCGCATTGGAAGCTCGTCCACCAGCCAAAGCAAAATTACCTACAGCCTGTGCCCCGCCGCCAGTATTAAACGCACCAGTCCCGAATGATAATGAATGATTACCAGAAGCATAGGAACCACATCCCATAACAACTGAATTTACACCAAAGGCACTCCCCATACCATTTTGATATCCCCCTGTAGCATATTGATCCATATAACCTGATATAGGAGCTTTGGAAGTAGAAGTCCCATTTGAACCATTAGTGGGGTCAGTTGTCCATCCTTGGCCACCCCAATTTTCAACATGGTTAGTTGTACCATACGGATTGAGGGTTCTACCATTAACAGCTCCTCTGGTACCGGTTACTGTATAATTTTGAGCAAACCGCAAATATTCTTCCATTGCTGAAATAGCAGGAAGCCCTGAGGGGCCTTGATTACGCTGAGCACCGTTTATATCTCGTCCTGCAACCCTATCATAACCACAAAAATCACTATTATCTCCCATTATCTGAACAGCATTAATGCTTGCTGTATTAAGGTATCCAGATACTCTATTATCAGAACCTCGAAGCGGATCTCCACCCACAATTTGCGCACGACCAGCAGCATATGCAATAGGCATCCCTAAAGTCATATTTACCAGTGAAGCAATTAATCCGATTTTAAATACTTTAGAACCAAACTTACTTAGTACTGTAGATACAACAGGCATCTGACAGGAAACTGTATTCGCTTTGGTTTTGCTTTTAGCTAGCTCAGAAGCAGCCACCCAAGTTTGAGTGGATTCGTTCCATATCGCACGATATATTTTATTCAATTGGTTTACTCCTAATTTTTTAAAATCATGCGTTTATCAAAAATATCTTGATAACTTAAAGAAAGGTTAAAATTAAGTTAAATTATTAAGTAATATAACATAAATGTTTGTATAAATGTAGTTAATCAGAGATAGTTCCGAATAGAACCTATATGGAAAAAACGCCTACTTATTTTATATTAAATTAATAAGATACAATAAGTTATATGATTTTATTGGCTCTGCAATGGTTTTACATAGCTAATACATTGTTTGTTTATCTGTTATTGAATGTCTTATAAAAGCGACAATCTTTAATAAAATTCTTTTTTGGCATTGTTAATTTTTATTGAGTCTTGCCTTAGAATACATATTCTTAACAATTAATTGGTTTATATATATTTATAAGGGTTTTAAAATTTTTTATTTGGTAAGTTATTAATCAGGTAAAAAAGCAACATTCAAAGCAAGTAATCTTTTATGTTTTAGTTAATAAAATTTTACTTTATCCTGCATCCAACTTTTACGTTGCTGTATTTTACTTTTTGTATGCTTTGATTAGCTTATAAAAAATTTCACCTTATCAGACTTCATCCAAACATAACCAATAGTTTATTAAGAATTCAATAAAGGCGACTTTCAGAACAATCAATATCTGCTGAGGTATTTTATTAAGAACAAGCACGTGACCTAGTTATTTTTTTATCAACTGATGCAAATACTTTAGTTTTTAGATTAGGCAGATACATTTTTAATATTACAAATAAATACTGAATATATTCTTTGGAGCGGATAACGGGACTCGAACCCGTCCGAACTGCTTGGGAAGCAGTTATGCTACCACTACATCATATCCGCAAAAATTTTTTACAGCTTTATTAACTCACATACTTCAGATCAGTGTAATACAATTTATACTCTTTTATCATCAGGAAATCATCAACATTTATATCAGGCTTTATGACTAGTATTTTCTATATATACAAATAAGTCCAGATAAATTCCATTTGTAAATAATTAATCAATTAGGTAAGCATAGCATTTATACTTTTAGTTCATATTTATTCGCTGATAGCCAAATACCAAAATTTTATACATTTATGTATCTACTAAAAATTAAAGTTTATTGTAGACCAATTTTATATGTGTAATACATAATAAATTATATACATTCGCTAATTTATAAAAAGCAATAAGCTTAAAATTTAAGCATACTAACTACCTATTATATTTTGTTCATATGAATTTTTTTGTATTCTGAAAATAAAATTCAATCGTTTGTAATCCATCCTAACAAGCCTGAACCAAGGATTAGCTTACTTTTCAACAACTATATTAATTGTCATACTTTATTGCTTTAGATCCAATATCATGTCGATATTGCATTCCATCAAAATGGATAGGGTTTACAGCTGTATAGGCTTGTTTTTGTGCGGTATGAATATCTGATCCCATTCCCACTACACACAATACGCGGCCACCATTAGTAATCGTTTCACCTTGTGCATTCAATTTTGTACCAGCATGAAAAACTTTGCCAAGCTGATTAGCTACTTCTATACCTGAAATTACAGCACCTTTAAGTGGCGCTTGTGGATAACCATCAGCAGCCAGCACCACACCCACAGCTGCCTGTTCGCTCCATGATGCAGCAATGTTATTTAGTTTTCCTGCTAAAGCTGCTTGTATTAGTTCTACCAAATCACTCTGCAAACGACACATAATAGGCTGAGTTTCCGGGTCACCAAATCTACAATTGAATTCAATCGTATAAGGCGCACCAGATTGATCAATCATCAGACCGGCATATAAAAAACCACGATACGGATGACCGGCTCTTTGCATAGACTGAACTACCGGCAGAATAATTTCATCCATTACTCGTTGATGCACAGCAGCAGAGACCACAGGAGCCGGAGAATAGGCACCCATCCCACCAGTGTTAGGCCCATTATCATGGTCAAGTAAACGTTTGTGATCCTGGCTAGTTGCCATAGGTAAGACATGTTCACCATCTACCATCACAATGAAACTGGCTTCTTCTCCCTGAAGATACTCTTCGATAACAACTCTGGCACCAGCTGTACCCAAAGCATTGTCCAATAGCATATCATCTATTGCCTGATGGGCTTCAGCCAGAGTCATGGCAACTATTACACCTTTACCTGATGCCAGACCATCAGCTTTAATCACAATCGGTGCACCTTTCTGGCTGACATACTGGTGTGCTTGCTTAGCATCAGTGAATGTTTGATATGCTGCGGTGGGAATACCTTCCCTGATCATAAATTCCTTAGCAAAATCCTTGGAACTTTCTAGCTGAGCGCAATAACGGCTTGGACCAAAAACCGCCAGACCAGCAGCAATAAAATCATCCACAATGCCTGCAGCCAAAGGTGCTTCTGGACCAATTACGGTAAACTCAATCTGCTGCTGCCGACAAAAATCAATTAGCTGTTGATGATTAGTGAAGTCAATATTTTGCAGTTTTGGTTCGGTAGCAGTACCGGCATTTCCCGGTGCTACATAAACAGTACTGACTTTAGGCGACTGAGCCAGACGCCATGCTAAAGCATGCTCACGCCCTCCACTACCAATAACCAATAATTTCATACTTATTTCTCCCTTAATATCATTACAATTAGTCAGAATATACTAGCTATTATAAGCATCAATATATCATTTAATTCTCCAGTTTAACATCAATTATGCGCATCTTACGCAAAACAGCCAGAGCATTTTCCAGCCGTCTAAGCGGTATACACACCTGTAGCGAGCAATTCTGCTGTAAGTCCTGTTTCAAAACCTGTGCCTGATGCTGCTTACACCAGCGCAGGGCTTCACTTAAATGAGCATATTCACAATGAAGCTGTAATTGCTGGCAGATATCTTGTTGTATTTTTTCTGCAGCATCAATAGCAGCTGCTGTAACGGTTTTATATGCATGAATTAAACCAGGCACCCCAAGTAAGGTACCACCAAAATAGCGTACAACAGCGACTAAAACATCTGTCACTGCCGCAGAATCAATTTGTCCGAGAATGGGCCTACCAGCACTGCCAGCAGGTTCTCCATCATCATTGGCACGGTATCGGTTGCCATCCACACCTAGACGCCATGCATAACAGCAATGTCGTGCTTTATGGTGCTGCTCTCTTAATATCTGTACATGCTGACGAATTTCTGCTTCATCTTGTACGGGCCAAGCAAACCCTAGAAAGCGACTGCCTTTATCTTTAAATTCTGCCTGAGCCGGTGTAGCCAGCGTTGTATACTGATAAACTTCTTTCATGTCTGTACCAAAGCCTGTTTAATAGCAGCGATAAAGGTATCCACTTGTTTTTCTGTTGTATCAAAACTGGTCATCCACCGTACTTCACCTTTGCTTTCATCCCAATCATAAAAATGAAATTGTTGATGTAGCTTGGCACGTGCATGTGCAGGTAACACAGCAAACACAGCATTGGCCTGCGTCTGCTGAGTAACAGTAATTTCCTCAATTTCATCTAGTGCATTCGCTAGACGGGTAGCCATCTGATTACTATTAGCAGCCAGATTCAGCCACAGATCATGCTCAAACCATGCCAAAAACTGAGCAGAAATAAACCGCATTTTAGCACCCAGCTGAGCATTAATTTTACGCAGATACGGCATAGATGCATGTGTATCTGGATGCATACTGATAATACACTCTCCCTGTAACAGGCCATTTTTAGTCCCGCCCAGATTAAGCATATCTACACCAGTAGCCGTAATCATGGTTTTAACATCTGTATTTTCTGCAACCAGTGCATTCGCCAGACGCGCACCATCAACATATAATTTCATATTATGCTGATGACAGTAATCAGATAAAGCCCGAATCTCAGCCACACTATAACAAGTCCCCAATTCAGTGGACTGGCTGATGTATACCACTGCTGGTTGCGCTCGATGCTCTACACCAAAACCCCATGCCTGTTTGGATACCAATTGCGTGGTTAATTTACCATCTGCAGTAGGAATGGTTAGCAACTTTACACCGGCCAAATGTTCTGGTGCCACGCCTTCGTCACACTGAATATGTGCACTTTCGGCACATATCACCGCACCCCAGCGAGGCAATAGCGACTGCAATGCAGTTACGTTGGCTCCCGTTCCATTAAAGACGGGGAATGCTTCAGCCGTTTCCCCAAATAACTGTTTTATTTTTTGTTGAAGAGCTAGGGTATAAACATCAGCTCCATATGCTGGCTGATGTCCTTCATTAGCCACTAGCAAAGCCTGCATAATTTCTGGGTGTACGCCTGCATAATTATCTGAAGCAAAGGCAAAACTTTGTTTATCATGTAAACAATTCATCGTATATAGCCTATTAATTTCTTTGATATCTCATTAAAATTGCCTGAATAGAACCTATTCAGGCAATTTTTAGAATCAGACAATCTTATCTATCCGAAAATAGCATTAATTCAAGATAGTTTCCATTAATTCTGCTTTATTCACACAATACAGTAATGTTTCACGTGAAACATTAGCAAATTTTTTTAATGCTTTAATGCAAAATTGATTTTAACTGTGCAATTAATTCTGGAACAGCTGTATTCAAATCAGCAACCAAACCATAATCTGCTACATTAAAAATGGGAGCTTCTGTATCTTTATTAATGGCAACAATAATTTTACTATCCTTCATACCAGCCAGATGTTGAATAGCACCCGATACGCCGATAGCTATATACAAATCAGGAGCAACTACTTTACCCGTTTGCCCTACCTGATAATCATTTGGCGCATAGCCAGCATCCACAGCAGCACGTGAAGCACCAATAGCTGCATTCAAAATATCTGCTAACGGATTCAAAAGAAGAGCAAAATTTTCTTCACTACCTAAGCCTCTCCCGCCACTAACAACTATTTTAGCAGTGGTGAGATCTGGATGTTCAGATTTTGTTAACTTTCGGCCAATAAAACGGCTTAGGTTTGGTACTTCCACCGGTGTGATCTGTTCTTTGAGTGCTTGGCCTCCAGTTGCTTCAGCCAATGGAAAAGCAGTGGTTCGAATGGTGAGGATCTGTTTGAGCTGTTCACTTCGTATGGTCTGATAAGCATTACCGGCGTAAATTGGGTGGACGAAAGTGGAAGAGTCAATGATTGCTGTCACATCAGATATGGGCTCACAATCTAATAATGCAGCCACGCGAGGCAGTAAATTTTTACCAAAACTAGTGGCAGAAGCTATTATATGACTATAAGACTCAGAAAGTTGTACTATTAAAGGAGCTAAAGTTTCTGCCAGTGGATGAGCATAAATACAGGCATCTGCAAATATCACTTTTCGTACACCGCAGATTTTCTGTGCCTGAGCCACAACATCTGCTACTTCATATCCCGCAACTAAAATATCCACATCGCCCAATTGCTTTCCTGCTGTTACGGCATGCAACGTAGCTTCATCTATACATGACTGCTGATGTTCAGCAATAATTAATACAGACATTTATATCTCCTTTAAATAACCTTAGCTTCATGATGTAGTTTATCAACTAATTCACTTACATCAGCTACTTTGATACCCGCCTTACGCTCTGGCGGTTCGGTTACTTTCAGCTGAATCAGCCGCGAAGAAATATCCACACCTAGTTCGACTACCGTTTTTTTCTCCAGCGGTTTCTTTTTAGCCTGCATAATGTTAGGTAATTTAATATAGCGAGGTTCATTCAGGCGCAAATCAACGCTAATTACGGCTGGCAATGTAAGTGCCACTTCTTCCTGCCCACCATCAATTTCACGCGTTACCAATACTTTATCAGAATTTAATTCAATTTTACTGGCAAACGTACCCTGAGAAACCTTCATTAAAGCTGATAGCATTTGTGCCGTCTGGTTGGCATCATCATCTATTGCCTGTTTTCCCAGCAAAAACAATTGCGGCTGTTCTTTGTCTGCTACAGCTTTTAACAACTTGGCCACTGCAAGTGGCTGAAGTTTTTCATTGGTTTCAATATGTATGGCACGATCAACGCCCATTGCTAAAGCTGTTCGCAAGGTTTCTTCACATTGCTTTACCCCAATTGATACCGCCACTACTTCAGAGGCTTTTCCTGCTTCTTTTAAACGCACTGCTTCTTCAACAGCAATTTCATCAAAAGGATTCATTGACATTTTAACATTGCCAATATCCACATCTGATTCATCAGCTTTAACGCGTACCTTTACGTTATAGTCAACAACACGCTTTATTGCTACCAATATTTTCATCAGAACTATCCCTAGATTAATCAAAACCAGCAACAATCTTAGGTGTTACCAGCATTCTGATTACAGAATAACCATCTTAAAATGGATAAATCAGTCAAATTAAATAATTATACTGCTATCTTCTTTCCTAATAACTCGACATGGTATCAGAAATATAAACACACTGCCGATAAACCACTATTAACTACCTGTTTGTCTGGCAATGAACAGAATCTAATAGCATTTAATAGAATTTTATTTATGAGATTTTATTAAACTTTGAGTGTTTATTACTTTAAAAAATTTCCCTTTTAATCACAAATAAAGTGGCATGGTTTAACGTTAAATAATAGAAAATTTTTATGTCCAAGTTTGTTACCTACATCCACAAACAAAATCATAATTTGGGAAATAATTTTCTAATATAAATTTAGTATTCAACCTCTACCCTACTCTTTTTATTTATCAACATACAGTATTCAATTATTATCCTTATTTCCCAAAATCAAAGCTTTGATTTTAGAAGGCTGATACTTTTTATTTTATTAATCAGAACTGAATTTAGCTAAGAATCCATCAGTCAGCATAGATAATAAATTATCTATATTACATTGAATTTGTTTAAGTTATATTGGAAAACTTCAGACTTATAGCATAACATTTTATTCAAATAATTTGAATTGGCTATGTACATCGGAAACAGGCTAGCTATTTTCTATTTATTACAAAAATATATAAATAAAACAATTTATTATATCAATATCCACAACTTATATACAGATATATACACTGATTCCCGTACAATATGCTCAAGTGAATAAATATGTATTTAGTATGATTTCTCATTCTTGTGAAGTATCCAAAGGATATTGGTCAATCCAGCCAATTGGATATATTACTTCTCCCTATAAACAGAAATTTGGTGTAGCCAGGCAGCCTGGTCTTGTTCCAGCTGCTTTGGCATATATAGACTTATCCAAAGAATTCACAGCTGATTGTGTACGCGGACTAGAAGATTATGAATATATCTGGGTACAGTTTATTTTTCATGCCACCGTGAAAGAAGGTTGGCAGTCATTAATTCGTCCACCTAAATTGGGAGGTAAAGAAAAAAAAGGGATTTTTGCGACTCGTAGCCCACATCGACCAAATCATCTAGGTTTATCATTGGTGAAACTGGAACGAATCGAATGTAATAAACATGTTCGTATACACATCAGTGGTGTGGATTTTTTAGATCAGACACCAGTTATTGATATCAAACCTTATATTCCTTTTGTTGAGGCGAAGCCTCATGCACGTTGTGGTTTTGCTCGTGAACATGAAAAGCTGAGAGTGTACTGGTCACCAGAAGCTTTACAACAAGTAAGATTATTTTCTTTAGATACAAAACATTATGATTTAATTAATCAGAGTTTAGCTCATGATCCAAGACCAGCTCATCAATCTAAATCTAATAAGATTTTTGTAGTGAATCTTTTTGATTGGGATGTGCTTTTCAGAGTAATCGATAATATTGTAGAAATAACAGGAATACGTGAGCATGTAAAAACTTAATTTATTATTCTAATAAAAATATAAATAATAAAATGATGAAGACAAAGACGAAGCCATACATTCTGTGGATAACTTAAAATATCTATATTTATCATGTGTTTAATTGTTGATAAGTTAAAATCTTGATTTGGGAATATTTTGTGGATTATGTGGATAACCTTTGCGAAATTTTTGTTTGCTGTGGAAAACTCATTGGAATGAACCTTGATAGCAATAATTTATCCACTGTTTGGCAGAATTCATTACTGCCATAAGAAAATTTCGTTACCATAAGGTATGCAGATTAGTCAGGAAAAAATATGTTGCAACGGACATTAGCGAAAAGCATTAGTGTAACTGGTGTGGGTTTGCATTCGGGAGAGCGCGTCAGACTCGGATTACATCCGGCTGCTTTTAATACAGGGATACGTTTTCGGCGGATAGATTTGACCGGTGAACAAGGCCGTATTGTGCAACTGACACCAGAACTGATTAACGATACCCGCCTTTCTTCGACTGTTGTGACAGAAGATGGCATTCGTATTGGTACCATTGAGCATATCATGTCCGCATTTGCTGCCTATGGAATTGATAATATTCTGGTAGAGTTGAACGCACCGGAAATTCCCATTATGGATGGGTCTAGTTTACCTTTTATTTATTTATTACAGGATGCAGGCGTAGTTGATCAGTCTGTAGAAAAGCGCTTTTTACGTATTAAAGAGACGGTAACACTTGTAGAAAAGGATAAATGGGTGAAATTTACTCCATATGAAGGATTTCAGGTAACTTTGACCATAGATTTTGATCATCCAGTGTTTAACCGCAGTAATCAGACTTTTAAGATTGATTTTTCGGGGCAATCTTATATCGATGAAATTTCGCGGGCACGAACTTTCGGATTTATGCAGGAAGTAGAACTGATGCGTAGTCACAATCTGGGATTGGGAGGAAATTTAAACAATGCGATAGTGATTGACGATATGGATATTCTTAATCCTGAAGGCTTGCGTTATCCAGATGAATTTGTACGCCATAAGATTCTGGATGCAATTGGTGACTTGTATGTACTGGGCCATCCAATTATCGGAGCTTTTGAGGGCTATAAATCTGGGCATGCTATTAATAATGCACTTTTACGGCAACTACTTAATCAGCCAGAAGCATATGAATGGGTAACTTTTCCGCATAATCGGCTACTGCCTTCGGCATTTCATCACTTACCTCAGGTAGCATGAAACTACTGAATTTAAAATCAGCTAAAGAATATGTTGCAATGGGTAAGAAAATTTGAATACAATAACTGATATAATTTGGCCTAATTTCTAATTTTTGCAGGATAAGAGAATGAACTATCAGGCTGTGGTAGCACAATTGTTAAACGTAGAAGGTGCACTAGCAGCTGCAGTGGTTGATTATGATAATGGTATGCTGATGGCTGGCAGTGCCATCAATAAAATAGATTTGGAAATTGCCGCAGCCAGCAGTACAGAAGTTATCCGCTCTAAAATCAAAACCATGCAGATGCTGGAATTGAACGATGAAATTGAGGATATTCTTATTACTGTCGGACATCAATATCATCTTATCCGACCGCTAAAAAAATTAGGTAGCCTGTTTTTATATTCTGTACTGGATAGTAATCGTGCTACTTTGGCTTTGTCACGTCGCGCTTTAATAGATGTTGAAAAAGAAATGGAACATTGATTTTATTTGGTAAATTCATATTAATCCCAATTCGGGTTTTTTTGGAAATTTACATATTTAAATATGATAATTAAATAAATTTATGATGAAACTTTTAAAAATTTCATCAACAGATATTTTTGGTAATAGAGTTCATATTTAGTAAGCTTGAAATGAAATTCACTTTATTTAATATCATAACTATCAAATTATATTATTGAAATTATCATTGTTATTTATATAAAATCAAGATTCTCTGATGTATGTGAAATTACAGATTCATCGCTTAGTTCTTCTCAATCAAAATGACTTTATAATATGAGTAAATCATTTCATCTACAAATAACATTTATGTAATCTAAAAAGATAGCTTATCAAATACATACATGTTTTTAATTGGTTAAATAAAGAAGAATAAATATAAATTACAAAATTAAAAATACAATATCAATATATCATTCTTATTTCATTTGCTTACCCTCATTTAAACATTCATTTCCTGGAATAAATGTTTTTCTAAATTTATGTAATTATTAAGTGTTAACAACAAGGGTACTGTGGTTAGAATAAGACAATAATAACATTTAAACAAAGTATTTCAACAGTCCTTAGTTTGATGAGACTTAGTGATATATATAAAAATATCTTTATTTTCATTATGTTGCATAAAGCGATAAAAATAATTTAATTAATACTGTTAAATACTATTCGGTCTCGTTTACTACATCCAAACAAATATTTATGTTATATTACTTAAAGATTTAACTTGAGTTTTAACTTTATTTTAAGTTATCCAGAATTTTGTTTGACGGCATGATTTCTAATCAGGAGTAAACCAATTGAATAAAATATATCGTGCTATATGGAATGAAACGACCCAGACTTGGGTAGCTGCTTCCGAACTAGCTAAAAGCAAAACCAAGTCTGATACAGTTTCCTTATTACCTGCTGCCAACAAAGGCGGCAGTAAATCTAAACTGAATATCCTTTCCAAACTGGGTGTTATTACTGCGGTTTTAAATTTATCAATATTTGTTCCAAGTGCGTATGCTTCTAATGCAGCAATTGTTGGTGGAACTAATAGAGGTACTGACGGTGCACCCCAAAGCTATCCATACGGCAGTCATGGTTCTATGGTAATTAATGGAGCTAATGACCTTAACGCTACAGGTAGTGCTGCCTATCCTTATACATGTGGTGCAGATGAAGTTGTAGGAAGAGGAGATCCAAACCGCACTATTTCAGGCACAAGTATCAGTGCTCTAGATGAATACCTGCGGTTTGCCCAGAATCAGACTTTTCAAAATAATGGGGTAGGTACCAAGTATACTCCTTATGGTACAACTACCACTTCTGTAGATGCTAGCACAGACGGTATTACAACTACAGGCACCTCCGGTATGCAGGGATTATTAACAGGCGGTGCTAAAAGTAAAATGCCTGTAGCATATGGTGTATATTCTTTTGTTTCTGGTTGTGGTGCCTATGCATCAGGTAATTATTCTGTAGCTTTTGGTACCAATGCTACGGCAACAGCTGGTGGTGCAATGGCTATCGGTACAGCGGCTCTTGCCTCTGGACGCGCGGCAGTTGCCTTCGGTATTGGCGCTCAGGCTACTGGTGTATCTAGTGTGGCTTTAGGCTCTGTGGCTTCGTCTGATGGCGTGGGTAGTGTGGCTGCTGGTTTGATGTCTCAAGCCAGCGCAGATGGTACGGTGGCTTTAGGTGTACAGTCTCAGGCCAAAAAAGATTCTGCTCTTGCCATCGGTAATTCAGCTCAGGCAAATGCGGAGCAGAGTATCAGTATTGGTTCAGCTAATCAGGTGAATGGTAAAGGTTCCGGAGCTATTGGTGGTTCCGGTACTACTACAGGCTTTAACAGTACAGATGGTACCCAGACTACTGCTGCAACCGGTGTAACTATAGTCAACGGTGAAGGAACTTATTCTTTTGGTAATCAGAACGGTACGATTGCCGCTGATAATACTGGTATTTTTGGTAATAAAAATACTATCCAGACTGATCCAGAAGGAATTAGTAAAGCTGATAACATAAGAATTCTGGGTAGCAGTAATACTGTTTCTGCACAAGCCACTGGAGCAATGATTGTTGGTAATACGGCTAATATAAGTGCAGCCAATGCTTTGGCATTGGGTAATAATACTCAGGTAAGTGGTACCAATGGCGTAGCAATTGGTCAGGGTGCTTCTGCCAAATCTGATGATAGTATTGCTTTAGGTAGTGGTTCTGTCGCTTCTACTTCAAAAGGTGTGGCTGGGTATAATCCATCAACAAGTGTCTCCCGTGATGCTGCAACAGCTTCACCTGTATGGAACAGTACAGCAAATGCTGTAGCAATTGGGGACGTTGCTTCGGGCTTGACTCGACAGATTACTGGACTTGCTGCTGGTACACAAGATACAGATGCAGTGAATGTAGCTCAGCTTAAAAGTCTGGGCACGTCCACATCAACCAGTCTGAGTTCACTTTCTTCGTCTACATCAACCGGATTGTCAACTACAAACAGTAATTTAACTGATTTTCTGGCATCTGCTTCTACATCAATAAGTACAACTACAAGTAATCTAACTGATCTGACAAACAGTATTACCACTCGTTTTAATCAAGCAAATTCTGATATCACTTCCTTGAATACTTCAGCATCTACGGGAATTAAGCACCTTCAGGAAGATGCGTTGCAATGGAATACAAAAGAATTGGCTTATGATGCATCTCATGCAGCCAGTGGAGCAAAAACAGCAAGAATCATTAATGTTAGTGCTGGTGATATTACTGCACCGGGTTCGACAGATGCTGTGAACGGTGGACAATTATACGCTACTAATACAGAGTTAGCTTCATTAAGCACATCTTCATTGGGCAGCATCAGTAGTGCAGTAGCCAATTTTAATTCAACTTCAGTTTCTGTTAGCACAACGCTGTCGTCTTCTGTAAATCAGTTGAATACTCTTGTAACCAGTACGTCCACTAGTCTGAGCCAGCTGAATATTGATGCACTGCAATTGAAAAACGGTATGTATGATGCCAGCCGTAATGGTGAAGCACAAAAAATTACCAATATTGCAGCCGGCGATATTTCTAAAGCTACATCTACAGATGTAGTTAACGGTGGGCAGTTGTTTACAACTAATTCTAGTCTCAGCCGGTTGTCTACTTCAACCAGCCAAAGTATTCAGGACGCAAATACTAAAAGAGACTCACTATCTACATCTGTTGGTACAGTACTGGATACCACTAATAAGACTATTTCTTCATTGTCTGTGGCTACTGGAAACAGTATTGGCCATCTTAGTGATGTGGCTTTGCAGCTTAATGGTGATGTTTATGATGCCAGCTATGGAGGTTCAAATCGTAAGGTAACTAATGTTGCTGCTGGTGACATCAGCAAGGCTACATCATCAGATTTGGTTACTGGCGGACAATTATTTACCACTAATAAAAGTATCAGTACTTTAGCATCAACAACAAGTTCAGACCTACAGTCTGCAAACGCTGATTTGTCTTCTTTATCAACCAGTATTGATACTAATATTACTACCTTATCTACTGCACTATCCAGCCGTGTGGATAATGTAGTGTCTAACATTAACACTAATCTGGGTAATGTTAGCACTAGTTTATCAAGCGTGCAGAGTTCTACTTCTACAGGTATTAAAAATCTGAAATCTGATGCTTTACAATGGGATGATAACTTAAAAGCATTTAGTGCCCTGCGTGGCAGCAGCCCTCAAAAAATTACTCAGGTTGCCGCGGGTGATATTACATCTGTCGCTTCTACTGATGCTGTCAATGGTGCTCAGCTATATACGACTAATTCAAATCTGACAGTTTTATCCGGTAGTGTTTCAACTGGATTGTCTCAGCTTTCAGATCAGATAATTTCTTCAACCACTGCAGATATTAATAAAGTTTCTCTGGTAGCTGGTACTATTAGTAATAGTGTTACTGGGCTGCAGAGTAATGCATTGCTGTGGAAAGAAGGTGCGTATGATGCTAGACATGGTGATGTGGATCAGAAGATCACTCATGTTAAAGCAGGTAGTACTGATCAGGCTTCCACTGATGCGATTAATGGTGGTCAGCTGTACAGTCTTTCCACTGTTACGGCTGGCAAATTAGCGAGTACTACTTCAACAGTTAATTCCAGTCTGGCAGATACCAGCACTAAATTAACTGCTGTGAAAGATCAGGCGCTTTTGTGGAATTCAGAAAAAACTGCTTATGATGCCAGCCGCAGTGGTAATGCTCAGAAGATTACAGGGGTAGCAGGCGGCGATCTGACAGCAGATTCCAGTGAAGTGGTTATTGGCGCTCAGTTATACACAACTAATACCACTCTAGATACATTGTCTTTATCAACTACGAATAGTTTAAGTAGCCTGAATACTGCATTACAGAATTCTTCTAAGTCTGTAATCAGCAGCTTATCGTCTGCAGTAGGTGATAGCCAGGCAGATATTGCTAATCTGCAGAAAAATGCCTTGCAATGGAGTGTTGCTGATAAAGCATACAGTGCCAGAAATGGTGGCGAAAATCAGCGTATTACCAATGTAATGGATGGCACACTTGCAGCTAATTCAACAGATGTAGCAACAGGTAGACAGTTGTATACGCTTTCTAGCTCTACGGTAGAAAGTCTAAACAGCTTATCTACTTCATTAGAAGGCTTGTCTGCAAAAGGAATACAAAGTCTGTCTACTATTCTCAGTACTGGTCTGCAATCTGCCAATACAAATATTTCAGCTTTGCAAAAAGATGCTTTGCAATGGAATAATGATATTGGTGCTTATGATGCTAGCCATGGTTTGGCCAATACCACACAGAGAATTACTAATGTAGCAGATGGCATACTTAGCGCTGATTCAAGTGATGTGGTTACAGGTAAGCAGCTTTTTGCAACCAATACTAGTGTTAGTAGTTTGACTGACAAACTGAATAATGGACTACAAAGCTTATCTGGTTCTGCTTCTACCGGTCTAGATAATATTTCAGCAAATCTGAATAAATCCCTGTCTACAGGTTTGACTTCTCTCTCTACTGCTGCTGAAAACAGTCTGACTACAACCAATACTAATTTAAATTCATTAAAGCAGAATGCATTGCAGTGGAATAATACTGTAAATGCTTATGATGCCAGTCATGGTGCTACAAATGAAAAACAGAGAATTACCAATGTAGCTGATGGTAGTGCCACAGCAGGCTCCAGCGATGTTGTTACCGGTGGCCAGTTGTATACTACCAATACCGCAGTCAGTGGCTTGTCTACTAGTATGTCTACTGGATTAAATACATTATCTACTGCCACTAGTAATAATTTGATCGATCTGACTAATACTCTGGATAACTCACTGAAATCTGGACTAAGATCATTATCTACAACTTTGGATAATAATCTGGCTTCTACCAGTGCTAATGTGGCAGCATTACAGAAGAATGCTTTACAATGGAATAGTACTGCCAGTGCTTATGATGCTAGCCACGGTGCGATAGGTGGATCAGAAAAAATCACTAATGTGGCCGATGCCTCTTTAGGAGCTAATTCAAGTGACGTAGTCACTGGTGGCCAGTTGTATACTACTAATAGTACTTTGAGCGATATATCTAGCAGTACTTTTAATACTCTTGGTTCGATTTCATCATCAGCCTCAACCGGTATCAGTAGTATATCCACAGCTTTGAACAATTTTGCTGATAGTAAAATCAGTAGTTTGTCTAGTAGTTTTGACGCTAAGCTGACTGCAACCAATACCAGCCTTTCAACTCTGCAGCAAAATGCATTGCTGTGGAATGGTGATTTGAAAGCCTATGATGCTACTCATAATGGACAGGCTCAGCGGATTACTAATGTTTTGGATGGAAATGCCGTAGCTGGTTCCAGCGATGTGGTTACTGGTGGTCAGCTGTTTACCACTAATAGTAATCTTACAAGTTTGTCTGGAAGTGTTAGTACTACATTTGGTGAATTATCTAGTTCGCTTCAGGATATCAGCAACAATAGTCTTGCTGGTTTGAAAGACGAATTAAATAAAACCAATATCAAACTGAATGATCTGACTACCTCAACCTCAACTTCTCTTCAGACTACCAATTCCAATATTGGTGTGCTGCAGCAAAATACCTTATTGTGGAATAAGGATCTGAATGGTGGTCAAGGTGCTTATGATGCAAGTCATAATGGTATCTATCAGCGTATTACTAATGTTAAGGATGGCATTTTAAGTGCAGATTCAAGTGATGTAGTTACTGGTGGCCAGTTGTTTACAACCAATACTAATGTTAGCAAACTGTCTGGTAGCATAAGCTCGATCTCAGACAGTGTGGTAAATGGTTTAAGCAGCTTGTCTTCTTCTCTAACTGAGATGAATACTAATAATCTGGCCAGCCTTTCAACTGGTTTGAACGATACCAATAACAGGCTAACTGAATTATCTACTACTGCTTCCAGCAGCTTGAAATTAACTAACGCTAATGTGAATACATTGCAGCAGAACGCATTGCTGTGGAATGATAGTTTAGGTAATGGTGGTGCCTACGATGCCCGTCATGGTACGGCAGGTGCTTTAGGTAAGATTACCAATGTTGCTGCAGGTACACTTGCGCAGGATTCCAGTGATGTAGCGACTGCTGGCCAGTTGTTTACAACCAATACCAAAATATCTAGCCTTTCAAACAGTGTTAGCACAGGATTTGACAATTTTTCATCTTCTTTAAGCACGATTGTCAAAGCCGGTGGTGTATCTAGTCTTTCAACTGTTACCGAGGTGATTAGTGGCAAAGTAAGCCAGCTGCAGCAGAACGCGTTGCAGTATAATTCTGCTCTGACAGGTTATGATGCTAGCCATGCTACTGGCAAGCCAGCTAAAATTACCCGTGTTGCAGAAGGTGCTGAAACAGTAGATTCAAGTGATGTGATTACTGGCGCACAACTGTATCGTGCTTCCTCAGGATATTCTACCAGCTTGGCAAATGTATCTCGCTCACTATCATCTGGTTTGAATTCAGCCCAACAGACATTAGATAGCCTGTCTACGTCTTGGCCGGAAAAACTAAACAATCTGTCTACTAGTACTTCCACTACTTTCAGTAGCTTGTCTACTACGGTATCGAATGCTTTCAACAGCTTGTCCTCTACGACATCAAACAGTGTAGCTATTCTGTCTTCTAGCTTCTCTACTGGGCTGAGCGGCTTATCTACAAGTGTTTCAAACAATATTGCTAATCTTTCTACTGTTACTCAAAATAGTCTGAGTAGTTTGTACAATAGTTCATCCACTACACTAGGACGCCTGAGCAGCACTGTGAGCTCAACTACTAGTACCGTAGCTGGATTACAGCAGGATGCTCTTCAGTGGAAAAATGGTAGCTATAGTGCAGATCATGGTACAGATAAGCCACAGAAAATCACTAATGTAGCTGCCGGCAACGTAGCTCCTGATTCAACTGATGCAGTTAATGGTACTCAGTTGTACAACCTTTCTACCGGCATCAGAACAACGGTAGATAATCGCTATACAAGTCTTTCTACTATATTAGGTAATAGTGTTAGCACTGTTAGCAGTAAACTGGATACTTTCACTGCTAATACAACGAACAGCCTGAATAAACTAGATACCGATCTTAGCTCCACGACAGCCAAAGTTTCTGCTCTGCAAGATAATGCCCTACTTTGGAACAATTCGCTGTCAGCTTATGATGCCGGACATGGTGGCACAGCGCAGCGTATTACTAATGTAGCTGCGGGCTTGGTAGCTCTGAATTCTACCGATGCAGTAAACGGTGGCCAGTTGTATACATTGTCTAGCTCCACTTCAGCCGGACTAAGCAGTTTGTCTACTAATCTGAATGAAGTGACTAAAAATCAGCTGGGTAGTTTGTCTACCATTGTGATTAACAGCCTTAGTACGGTAACCGATAATATCGGCAGCCTTTCTACCGGCTTAAGTAAGATTAATGGTAATGTCACTTCATTGCAGGCAGATGCGTTGCAGTGGAATAAAACTAAAGGTGCTTACGTAGCTGATCATGGTACAGGTCAGGCACAGAATATTACTCAGGTAGCTGCAGGTTCCATAGCTGCAAATTCTACTGATNAACGGTGCTCAGATGTATAACTTGTCCACCAGTACAACAGCCAGTGTCAATACTTTGAATCAAAGTCTGAGCTCTACTAATGTAGCGTTAAATACACTGTCTACAGCCTATGGCACTAGCCTGAGTACACTTACAACAGGCCTGAGTAGCACTAAAGATGCGCTGAATCAGTTGTCTGATACAACGACAAACAGCATTACTGGCATCAACAACAGTCTAAGCAGCCTAACCAGTACGACTTCTTCCAATCTACAGATTTTGGATAAAGGATTACAGGCAGCTAATGCTAGTGTATCTTCATTGCAGGCCAATGCGCTGCTGTGGAATGCAGGCAAGGGTGTGTACGATGCTAGTCGAAATGGAGAAGCCAAAGTACTGAGTGGCATCGGTGCTGGTGCAGTCAATGCAGCTTCAACTGAAGCTATTAACGGCGGACAATTCTATAGTCTGTCTACGGTAACTGCGGCAGGCTTGAACAGTACCAATAGCAATCTGAGCACGCTGAGTAGCAGTACAGCAACAGGCTTGGCTGGTTTAACTGCTAGCTTAAGCAGCACCAATCAAAATCTGACGACGCTGAAGGCTAATACCTTGCAATGGAATGGTTCACTTTCAGCTTATGATGCTGGTCGTGATGGTACTGCACAGCGCATTACCAATATTAGCGCCGGACGTCTTGCTGCAGACTCTACCGATGCAGTAAATGGAAGCCAGCTGTATACATTATCTAACTCCACCTCAACCGGACTAAGCAGCTTGTCTACTAATCTGAATGAGGTGACAAAAAATCAGCTGGGTAGTCTGTCTACTATAGTGACAAACAGTCTCAGTACGGTAACGGAAAATGTAAGCAGCCTGTCTACAGGTCTGAGAGAAACCAATACTAATGTAGCAGCCTTGCAGCAAAATGCATTACAGTGGAATAGTGTGAGCGGTGCTTTTGATGCAACCCGTAATGGCCATGCTCAGAAATTGACCGGTATTGCTGGTGGAGATATTAGCGCTGTTTCAAGNGCGCCCAGATGTACAGCTTGTCTACTCTGACACAGGCAGGACTGAGCAGTAGCAGTACGGGGCTGAGCAGCTTAAGTAGTGTTACATCGGCAGGTTTGTCTACTGTCAATGAACGAGTA
>NZ_JAFNPG010000007.1:426-207587 GCF_026535815.1 Snodgrassella sp. B3088 | reverse complement strand
CTTAACCAGCCTGAGCAGCAGTACTTCATCCGGTCTGACCAGTCTGACATCCAGTCTGAGTAGCACAAATCAGAACCTGACCACCCTGCAGCAAAATGCCTTACAGTGGAATAGTTCGCTAACAGCTTACGATGCCAGTCATGGCGGTGGTACAGCTCAACGTATTACTAATGTAGCGGCCGGCCGGGTAGCCTTGGATTCTACTGATGCAATTAACGGTAGCCAGTTGTTTAGTTTGTCTGGTTCTACTTCAACCGGACTAAGCAGCCTGTCTACTAACCTGAATGAGGTAACCAAAAATCAGTTGGGTAGTCTGTCTACCATCGTTACTGATAGCCTCAGTACAGTAATTAAGAGTGTAAGCAGTCTGTCAACTGGTTTGAGTGATACCAATACCAATGTAGGTAATCTGCAAAAGGATGCACTGCAATGGAACAATGCAGTGAACGCTTATGATGCCACTCGTGGCGGTCGTGCGCAGAATCTGACCGGTATTGCTGACGGAAATATCAGTGCCGGCTCTAGTGATGCCATTAACGGTGCTCAGATGTACAGCCTGTCTACTTTGACGCAGGCAGGATTGAACAGCAGCAGTACTGGACTAAGCAGCTTGAGCAGTGCCACATCAGCAGGTTTGACTACGGTCAATGATCGCGTGGATACGTTGACCAGCACCACTCAATTAGGACTGGCTAGTGCCAGCACAGGCTTAACCAGCCTGAGCAGCAGTACTTCAACCGGTCTGACTAGCCTGACATCCAGTCTGAGTAGCACAAATCAGAACCTGACCACCCTGCAGCAAAATGCCTTGCAGTGGAATAGCACACTGGGCGCTTATGATGCCAGTCATGGTAGTGGTACAGCTCAGCGTATTACCAATGTAGCTGCAGGCCGCGTGGCAGCGGATTCTACTGATGCGGTAAACGGTAGCCAGCTGTATGCATTGTCTGGTTCTACTTCCACTGGTCTGAATAGTCTGTCAACAGTAGTTTCATCAACTGTAATTTCAGGTATCAACAGCATCAGCAACTCTATGTCTACCGGATATGAGAGTTTGTCACGTAGTTTGAGTACTGCCAGTGACAGTCTGGATAAGCTGGCTACAAACACGAGCACCAGTCTGAGCAGCCTGTCTACCAGCTTTGGCAATACTCAAAAAGATGTGAAAGAGCTGAAGGATAAGAGCCTGCAATGGAGTGATGATAAAAACGGGTTTGATGCTGGAAGACCAAATAAACTTACTCGAGATTTTGATGGAAAATATGGCAAGATCATCAATGTGGCTGATGGTTTAGTTGACCAAGATTCACATGATGCTGTAAATGGCGGCCAGCTGTATACCGAAAGATCAAGACTGACAAGTTTATCAACATCTACTTCGACCGGATTATCTACAATCACCAGTATTTTGCAAGATACTCCGACAGGCGAAATGATCACTAATATTACTAACCTGACGAAGAATGCCTTGCAGTGGAATGGTACGTTGGGAGCTTATGATGCCAGTCATGGCAGCGGTACAGCTCAGCGTATTACCAATGTGGCAGCCGGTAATCTTGCACGTGGTTCTTTAGATGCAGTTAATGCTGGTCAGTTGTGGGATGTGAAAACAGACTTGGATAATCTGAGTACATTGGTACATAGTTTGCCAACAGGTACGGTTTCAGACGCACAATTGAATAGTCTGTCTACCGCGATCAGTCAAGTTGTTGGCAGCCAGATTGCTTCCATAGCATCAGGTCTGGGTACATCTTACACACCGGGTTCGAATGCTATCAATCCGCCTAAATACGATACGTCTACGCCTACTGGTGGCAATGTAACAGCAAATAATGTCGCTGATGCTTTGCAAAATATTCAGAATTATGGCACCAAGTATGCGAAGATCAACTCTGCTAAAGCTGCATCAATTGCTCAAGGTGCTGATTCAATAGCAGTGGGTGGCGCAGCAATGGCTAGTGGTTCTTCAGCGATAGCGATTGGTGATTCAGCTAGTGCTCCTGCTGCCAATGGTGTGGCTTTGGGCAGCAATGCTCAGGTGAAACAGTCCGGTGGTGTGGCTCTGGGCTCCGGATCAGTAGCAAGCACAGCTGCTGGTAAAGTGGGATATATTCCAGTAACTGCAACATCGCAGCAGGCAGCAGCAATCCGTGCCACAAGAAGTACGGAAGGAGCGGTATCTGTGGGTGATGCATCTAAGGGTGTATACCGTCAGATAACTGGTGTTGCAGCTGGTACTGCTGACACTGATGCTGTGAATGTGGCTCAACTTAAAGGTGTTAATAATCAGATTACGAACATCAATAAGTATGTGAACCAAGTAAATGAGCGTGTTCAGCGTACTGAGCGTCGTGCTTATTCTGGTACTGCTCTGGCCATGGCCTTATCCGGTGCTTATCTGCCTTCTCTGAATGCCGGTGAGCAGGCAGTTGGTGTGGGTGTAGGTACTTATCGTGGCTATACCGCTGTAGGCGCCAACTACAAGGCAATGAGTAATAGCGGTAATATCGGCTGGGGTGCAGGTGTTTCCACTACTGGCAAAGAGGTTGGCTTTAATGCCGGTGTTGGCTTCAAGTGGAGCAACAACTAAACCTTTTAGCTGAATCGTGAATAAAACTTCCGGATTTGTTTAGAATCCGGAAGTTTTTTTATTGAGGCTTTCATTGATAGATTTATCAGGCAATACATTTGTTTGACTGCATTTAATGTGAAGTTGATTTGCTCCAGACTGGGTGGATATTTATCCAAACAATAAGTATAGATTTGAGGCTGAAATATTTTCCGCTAGGGATTGTTTGCTGTTTTGTTTTAGCTTGCTAAAACAATAAATTTTGGCTGATTTTATGTTTTTCAGATTTTCATCCGCTCGCTATCTAATTGTTTCCATTTGGCATTAAAACCACGGGCTGCCTGTTGGTGAACAGAAAGCCTGATTTAAACATTAACGATTAGTAAGGTAATTTTCGCCGATAAGAGCATGCCTTACCAAATACTGGTTTTGAGTTTGTTTTATGAGCTGGTAATGGTGATGCAATGTTTCACTAGGCCGTACCCTACTCAGCCTTTATATGGTTTCTATATAGGAAACGATAAAAGATGCCATGATGTGAATCATGTTGAAAATCTAGATTTATCTGTTTAAAAATGGCCAGCACCATGGCGCTTTAGCGCGATAAGGAAATAATTGTTATCGCTTATAGCATCATGAGTTGGATTGTCTGGCCACAGATAGGCAATATGGCACGAAACTTATGATTTAAACCGGATACGATGAATATCACTATTCTTATATCTTTCTTGTAAAGGCGGTAGTTGTGCTGTTTACTTTTCCCAAAGGCAGTGGTGAATGCCTGTAATAAATTCAATTTCCTCTTTTGAGGCAAGGTTTTTTGGTGCATGAGCGAACGAGATATTATAAACAACACCATCCTGACAACATTTGCCATATAAATACTTTTTATACCGGAGTGCATGTGCTGAGGCTTAGTTTGGCCCGAATATTCTCGCCTCAATCTCAAAACTAAATTTGTTTAACGCTTGGTGTATCACAAGTGGATTTGGGATTTACCCTACTCTTTGATAAAAATGCGTTAAATCCCTTTCAACATATCAAACACTACGCGAGCGAAGTTCTTTGCCAGTTCAGGATTAGAAAGGTATTGCATCATCATTTCCTTCTGGGCGTCATTGCTCTCCAACACGGCATTATCAATAGCTTTCGGGAAATCACCTAGCATCACCTGTTCTGGTGAGTTGTTCATAATCTGTGCCATTACAGTTTGGTTTTCTGACAGTTTATCGCGCACTGTGAAAGCATAATTAATTAAGTCTTTATCGGTTAGATTATCGGTGATAAAAAGCTCATTCAAACGTTTTAGGATATTTGACAGAAACTCTTCTTTTTTGTGTTTTGGTTTTGCCGTACCAATATCATTACTTGGATTGATTTTGCCATCTTCAGCATTTTTTTGTAGCTGTAAACTTTGCTGATAGAGCTTCGAAATACGATAATGGCTCATTTCAACGTTGCTTAAATCAATTTTATCATCTTCAATGCGCTGTTCACGCAGCAACGGACGCAGATGGCGGGCAAACAGACTCAGCTTTTCTAAGTCTTTATCATCGTAATCGACGATTTGGGACATAAACTCGTAAAAACGGACAAAACTGCCGAGATCTTTCTTGAAAATAAGCAGCTTACTTTTTTCTTGTTCGCATGCTTTGAAGGTGTTTTCCGCATTGGTAATCAGCACAACATCGCCGGTTTGCTTAGTGAGTTCAACAATTTTTTTGGCATTCTCATACGCCTCAACCGCCGAATTGTAGCGTTGCTGCCAGCGTTGCACAGCTGGTTTGCAGATATTGCTTAAGGCCGAAATGGGTGAATTATTGTTGAAAAATACTTTGCAGAATTGCTCTACTTCGCTCCATAGGAAAATACCGCTGGTACGCAGCTTTGCAAACAAATCAAAGACGAGTTGTGGATCGCTAACATCCGTGAGTGTTGCTGTTTGGTAGTACGGCTGGAAAGCACTCAAAATATCTTCGGGCTGGTTGTAGAAATCAAGTACAAATATGTCTGATTCCGCTTTGCCTGGATAGGTGCGGTTTAACCGCGATAGCGTTTGTACGCATTCGACGCCACCCAGCTTTTTATCCACATACATGGCGCATAGCTTAGGCTGGTCAAAACCAGTTTGAAATTTGTTGGCTACCAGCATTACCTGGTAGTCTTCTGTATCAAACGCTTTGCGCATATCCCGACCTTTTAAGCCTGGATTCATATTGATTTCAGTAAACTTTTGATTTAGCAGTGCAAAGCTATTGTGGTCATCTTCGTGGAATTCCACTTCACCGGAAAACGCCACCATGGCTCTGATTTTGTCGTATTTTTGCTCGGCAATGTATTTATCGAATGCCAGCTTGTAGCGCACTGCCGCTTTACGCGAACTGGTTACCACCATCGCTTTTGCCTGCCCACCCAGTAATTGCATTACATGCTTGCGGAAATGCTCTACTATCACTTTCACTTTCTGTGATACGTTATGCTCGTGAAGCAAGACCCATTGATTTAGTTTGATTTTGGCTTTTTTGCTGTCGACTTCTTGGTCTTCATCATCCAGCTTTTGCAGCAGCTTGTAGGCCACTTTGTAATTAATATAGTTTTGCAGTACATCCAGAATAAAGCCTTCTTCGATGGCCTGACGCATGGAGTAAACGTGGAATGCTTGTGGCTTATTGGTTTTTGAAGCTGGTTCTTGCGGATTTGGTCGACGGCCAAATAACTCCAGCGTTTTGGCTTTAGGTGTGGCGGTAAAAGCGTAAAAGTTAAGGTTGTTGCTGCCTTTACGTGCGGCAATGGTGGCATCTAGAATATCTTCTGTAGATATCTCTACATCGTCATCCATTGCGTCGGTCATCAATACTTCTTTTAGCTGACGCGCTGTAGAGCCACTCTGTGATGAGTGTGCTTCATCGGCAATCACAGCATATTTGCGCTGCTTCAGGCTGACGCTGTTTTCAATCGCTTTTAGGACAAATGGAAAGGTTTGAATGGTGACAATAATGATTGGTTGCGAATTTTCCAGTGCACTTGCCAGCTTTTCCGATTTTGAACCGTCCCCTTCTTTGTTGTTGATGCGGCCGACCACACCATCCTGATGCTCAAACTGATAGATGGTATCCTGTAGCTGATCGTCAAGCACGGTACGATCGGTTACCACAATTACCGAATTAAACAGCTTTACGCCATCTTCATCGTACAGGCGTGAAAGCTGATGGGCTGTCCAGGCGATAGAGTTTGATTTGCCCGACCCCGCACTGTGCTGAATCAGGTATTTATTGCCGGTGCCTTCTACTGTGGCGGCGGTGATGAGTTTGTTTACGACGTCCCATTGATGATAGCGTGGGAAAATCAGGCTTTCGCTTTTGTACTTCACGCCAATGGCATCTTCTTTTTCAACGATTTGCAAGTGCATAAAGCTGGCCAGAATTTTCAGCAGGTTGTCTGGCAACAGCACCTCATTCCACAGGTAGCTGGTGGCGTAGTCGTTGGTATTTTGCGGGCTATCGTTCCCCGCCCCGCCATCATGAGTGCCTTTGTTAAATGGCAGAAAGAAAGTTTTATCACCCGCGAGTTTAGTAGTCATAAACACTTCGTACTGGCTAACTGCAAAATGCACCAGTGCGCCGCGTTTGAAGGTGAGCAGTGGTTCAGACTTATTGGTACCAGAGTTGGGCAAACGCGTTTGTTTATACTGTGTAATGGCATTTTGTACTGCCTGCTTAAATTCAGATTTCAGTTCCAGTGTTGCGATTGGCAGGCCATTAATAAACAATACCAGGTCAATACGCCATTTCTTGGCTTTGACCCCCGTTTCTGCCAATGCTGCTTTTGACGCATGCGGGCTGTAAATCAGCTCCGGCACGATACGAAAGATATTTTGCTTGTAGCGCGTTAGTGTATCTGGGTTGAGGTTATGTTCTGGCTTAAACTGACACAGAGAAAAACGCGCACTATGGCTTTTAATACCATGGCGCAGCACGCCAAGCGTGCCGTAGGTGCGCGACTGCCTATCGGTAGCGTTGATATCCGCTTTTTTCAGCTGTGCCACCAGCGCATCGAGAAAATGACGCTCGGTATCGGTGGGATAAATGTTGGCAAACTTCTCCCACTCCTGTGGCTGCGTAGTCTGCACAAAGGTCAGCGTATCCTGCGAGTAAAACGCACGTTCGCGATCGTAGCCGTCGGTTTTTCCACGGATCCAGCCTCTCTCTTCCATTTGAGCGATTATGTCATTCTGGAAAATCAGCTCTTTGGTGCTGTCCATGCTCATACAGCGGTCTCCTGTAGCTCCTCAATGTCTTGCGTATCTGAGGCAACCCAATCGCGGACGTCGATTTTTCCTGTGACGGCGGCGGAGATCAGGGCGGTGCGGCGTTCTTGTGCAAGTCGGATTGTCAATTCTGCATTTTCAATTAAACATTCAAGAGTATCTATTTTTTCATTTAAATAGTTAACAATTTTATATTGTTCTTCTAATGGAGGGATACAGAACCAAAAATTCTGAATTTTATCCAAGTGCAGGTTAATTACAGTACTTTGTTTAATTAAACCAAAAATTTGTTCTTTGATTTCGTGACTTTTGAAATAAAACTCTGAATATTCAGGGGTTAGCGTGCTCTTAAACTTTATCAGACACAGGCTAACGAAAATACTGAATTCCCAATCCCAGTCAACAAGTTTAGGAACGCCAATAGTACCATTTTTTGACAACAGTAAATCACCATTTTCTGGCCTGCATCTTTTAATTAATTCTTTATGCTCATGCTCAGGAATGAATTTTATATTATCAAAATCAATGTATTTATCCTGAATATCAGTCACCCGTAAAAATGGGATACCTTTTTCAGTGTAAGTAGGTGTGAAGTGTGCACCATCTACAATTTGGCGTGTATGATATTTTAGGCGTGCGGGTATCCAATGCTTCGGTATATCCCCCAACCACTCAACACCAGAATCTTTCATCGGCACATCAGGGTTTAGCCCTTTAGTAACGGCATGGCTAATCACTGCCTGACGTTTTTCTTTCAGCAGTTCAATCAGTTGCTGTTGCTTCTCGATCAGGTTATCGATTTTTGCGGTTTCGTAGTCAAGGAAGCATGAAATATTTCGTTGCTCATGCATGGGAGGAAAACAGAATTTTTCCATCAAATAAGCATCTGCATCGAGGTTTTGAATGCCCGTTGTTTGCTTAATCGATGGGTAATTTACTTTCCCTGCATAAAGCTGTGAAAACACATATGTCAAAAAATGACTATCATAGCTTTCCCTTGGGGACATTTTTGCAACAAAGTTTGAAGTAACTGCCTCGTATTCTTTATCAAACAAAACAACACAACCAACTAAAGTCTTTTCACCGCCACCTGATTTCTCGATTAATAAATCGCCTTTTTTAAGCAAACGGCTACCTCTATCTTTCGGAAGAATAGACCTTGTCGTTAGTTTCGAATCAGAAATCTTAAATGACTGACGCTCAAAATCAGCAACTCGGAGCACAATTAAATCATGCTTATCATCAGGCTCCCCCCCCCAAACGCCATTCGTACAACTATCAACCGCACGTTTTAGTGAATGAATATGCCAATTTAGAGGAGTTTCACCCAGCCACTCAACTCCCGAATCCTTATACTCTGGATAGGCCTTATACTTAGCCATCAGGAATGTACCTCCTGCAGCAGCTTCATAATCTCGGCGCTGACCGCATCCAGATCGGCATCAATTTCCTCCAGTGGGCGCGGTGGCTGATAAACATAGAAATGGCGGTTAAACGGAATCTCGTAACCGACAATTCCCACTTCACCATCTTTCGCATCACGTTTATCGGCGTTGATCCACGCGTCATTCACATGCGGCAGCACTTCTGTTTTGAAGTAATTTTCAATCAGGTCGCTGTTGGATAAGGCTGGGTTTAGCGGTACATTTTCGTTATCACGCAGCTCGCCGTCCTGCTCAAACTCAACAACCTTGTCTTTATATTCAAACGCACCGTACAGCGGCTGAGGGGCTTTTTTCAGCACTTTCTTGACCACTGGTTCGGCATCCGGGTTTTTGGTAGTGATGGCATCGATAAACTGTTTGTTTTCTTTCGTATCCAGCTTCACGCCAGCTGTTTTGATGGCCTCTTTCAGGGTCAACTGGAACTGGTTGAAGTCATTGCTCACCAGCGTTTTGCCACCCGCCTGTGTACCCAGAGCTGCCTGTATCTGCTGTGCTTTTTCCATTAACCCGCGCTGCGCCAGCCACAGTTTGCTGTCGAGCAGGTCTTTAATCTGCTTCTCTTTCAGCTCGGCAAATTCGGCTTTGATGATGGCACGCGCATCGGTTTCCATCCCCGAGAAATCGCCGTAGGTGTCGTCCTGCCACTGGAACGCGAACTCATCATACAAACGTTCCATTGGCGCGTTAAATGGTTTCGGTGCAAAGCGTAGTGTTGCAATTGCTTCATCCGTCACCTGAGCAGATATCCGCAGCGGGCGCTCAATGGTCAGGCGGCGGTAGCCAAAGTTGGTATTGTTAAAGATTTTACTGGCGAAGGTTTTCGGCGCTTCGGTTTTGGCGGTGGCAGGCTGGCGGCCACGGCTGGATTTTTGCTCCTTAGCTTTTTCCAAACCCAGTTCTTTTAGGGGGGTAGCAGTCACTACTTCAAAATTACCAAAGATTTGCGTAATCAGTTTGATATCATCTTCGCCCAACATATTTCGCTTGGAGCCCAATGATTTACGCATTTTGCCGCACAGGTTGGTGCCATCAATTAGCTGTACTTTGCCTTTACGCTCAGGCGCTTTTTTGTTGGAAAGTATCCAGATGTAGGTGGCAATGCCAGTGTTGTAGAACATGTCTGTTGGCAATGCGATGATGCCTTCCAGCAAATCGGCTTCCAAAATGTAGCGGCGGATTTCGCTTTCACCACTGCCCGCTCCACCGGTAAACAACGGAGAGCCATTAAGAATAATTCCGATACGGCTGCCGTGGCTGACGCTATCATCTACATTATGGTTGTTGCGCATTTTGCTGATCAGGTGCAGTAGAAACAATAGCGAACCGTCGGAAACCCGCGGCAGGCCAGGACCAAAGCGGCCGCTAAATCCTTTTTGTATATGCTCATCAATAATATCGCCCTCTATTTTTTTCCAGTCTACGCCAAATGGCGGGTTAGAGAGCATATAGTCAAATTTATCCAGTGGTAGCTGGTCGTTAGAGAGGGTGTTGCCCAGTTTAATTCGGCTGACATCCTGACCTTTAATGAGCATATCGCCTTTACAGATGGCGTAGGATTCTGGGTTTAGCTCTTGGCCAAAAGGACATAGGACAGCTTTAGGATTCAGCTCGTGCACATATTCCATACCGGCAGAGAGAAAACCACCTGTGCCGGCGGTTGGGTCGTAAATGGTGCGGATGATACCGTCCTTGACCAGCACTTCATCATCTTTCATTAATACCAGAGAGGTGGTTAAACGGACGATATCACGTGGGGTGAAGTGCTCACCGGCGGTTTCGTTTGAGCTTTCTGCAAAACGGCGGATCAACTCTTCGAATACTAGCCCCATTTCATAGTTGGATATCGCTTTTGGACTAAGGTCGGTAGTGGCAAATTTTTTCACCACTTTATACAGCAAGTTGGCATCTTCCAGCAGGCCGATAAACTCACTGAATTTAAAGTGATCGAAGATTTCACGCGCATCCGGTGAAAACGCCTGTACGTAGCTTTCTAGGTTGGCTTTGATGTCGTTCTGCCCCAATTTACCTAGATCCATCTTAGACGTATTGTAAAAAGTAAGTCCGCTGGCGTGCTGCAGAAGCATTTCTAAGCTTTCTTCCGGCAGTGTGTTGGTTTGAAATTCATCATATTTTGCCACCACTGCATCTTTCGTTTCTGCCAATACACACTCTAGGCGGCGCAGCAGGGTAAAGGGCAGGATCACGCGCCCGTACTGAGACTGCTTGAAATCTCCACGCAGTAAATCTGCCACCGACCAGATAAACGCAGCCGTTTGGGAAAAATTAGTGTTTGTCATGAGTTCCTCGGAAAAGATTGCAGCCAGAGTACAAATGCGCACAGGCAAAAAATTCAATTCAGAATGCTGTAGGCGAGATGATACCTGCTCTGTGTGCCATCGCAAGCGATGCAAAACAAAGAAAGATACAGTGGGGGTGACGTATGACACAGATGTTTTTACAAACCCCTTAGGCTGAACAGCAAGATATGGATGAGAAACCATAGCGCTGGTGATGGTTGCTCTGAGCCCAAAGATTAGATATAGCTTGAATTTTACACTCGAATCAGAGTATTAACTAAATAAAAATGTTGATATTGGTTTGATGCTATTGGTATGTTGGTGAGATGAGTTGGGCTGATTTTAATGAAGATGCTTTTGATAAGCGGCTTCTAAGTTTTATTTAAAAATTGTGTTCTCAAATGAAAATAATTGCTTCTGTTTGTGTTGATGTTTGAGCAATAACAAAACGTGGCGTGATTCAAAGATAAACGGGGCAACATATCATTTTAGTAGTAAGTGTAAGGCGCAGTTTTTACAAATGGGATGTTAATCCTTTCGGTATCTGAATATTTTTATCTTTTTGTCATAATTAAGTGCTAGGTGACGCTGTGTAACCCTGTGTCGCATATTTGAGCGTGTTTTTTCTTTTGAAATGCTCCGTGTCCAAGTCACGAACCAATATTTGCTGTTACCACTGTATTCGTTTTGCTACCCAAGGTGATGAGTTGTATCGTATTGGCTCGCCTTTTGATTTCGGTTAACACAAGGCAGTATTTTAGAACCGATGCATGATTAAACTAAGCTTCTTTTTCTGAAATTTCATTAAGCAGTTTCAAAGGACGATGACATTTGGTGTAGAACCGCTAATCATTATTTGTGATTTCAACATTACTGACTTTAATTCAGCGGCCGTTGTACCCAAAAAGCGATAATTCGCTGTTTGATACGCCGGTTTGATTTTGTTTTATCTGGTGATAAAACGGAAGTTACTGACGACGGTACAAATAGTGGATTGTATAGTTGTTTTCAAAAAGAGCTGGTTAAATGCAGTTGGATAATATGTAGTTGGAATCAGCTTTTATTGTCTTACGCCTGTGTGTATTATATATTTATTAATATTTATCTATTATTACATAAACATGGATATGATAAACCATGTGTAGTGTGCAGCGGGAACCGTCTGGGATGCAGGTTGCTTTGGTTGTGGAGGGCGGCGGTATGCGTGCCGCTTTCAGCAGTGGGGTAACAGATGCTTTTTTGCAGGCAGACTTTAATCCGTTTACTTTGCTGGTTGGTGTATCTTCTGGTGCAAGTACGATTGCCAGCTATTTGTCTGGGCAAACCGGTCGTAATCTGGATGTGCTGATGAATCAGTCGTGCCAGAGGCCGTTTATCAGCTGGTCTCGTTTTATCCGTGGTGGTGATTTATTGGATATAGACTGGTTATGGCGAGTGGTACAGCAGGAAAATCCGCTCGACTGCGAACGTATGTTTGCACAGAAGCGTAATTTCAGAATTGTGCTTAGTAATGCTGTTACAGGGGAGGCACATTATGCTGAGGCTGAACCCAAAAATTTTTTAGATGTGCTGCGTGCTTCTAGCTCTATCCCTTTTATTATTCGTAAACCGGTACCCATCGGTAGTGAAATTTATTTTGATGGTGGTGTGGCTGATGCCTTGCCGGTGCGATGGGCGCTGTCGCAGCCGAATATCGGCGGTGTTGTTGTTATCCGTACACGTGCGCATGCTTATGTTAAGAAAGGTGGATTTGGTGATGCTTTGCTGGCACGGCGCTTGCCTGACAATGGGTTTGCTCGGGCTTTGCGTCAGCGGGTAAAGCATTATAATGCTACGCTGGCATGGATGCGCCGGCCTGAACACTCGCGGTATATTTTTGAAATCAATCCGCCGGAAAATAGCAAAATGGCTGGACGCCTGTGCCAGGATGCTAGCCGTTTGCGTTATAGTTATGCGGCTGGGCTGGAGTGTGGACAAAAATTTCTGCAGCAATGGCCGGTGTTTAAAGATTTCTTCAGCCTTAATGTACAGGATTAAGGGGAATGGGTAATTTGGTGAAGTAATGACAAAAGATTCGATTGTATCGAAAACACAGCGTCGTCTTAGTCTTTTTGTGGCTATTCTGGCACTGGCTTTTGTTCTGCGTGGTCCGCTGACGGGTGTTGGACCTTTATTGCAGAATATTCAGGCACAGCTGCACATCAGTAGTACGCTGGCTGGCTTACTAACGACGGTGCCGCTGCTGACCTTTGGTTTGTTTTCTATTTTTATTCCTAGACTGGCAGCGCGTTTTGGTTCGGAGCAGATGGTATTTTTTGCTCTGTGGGTGCTGACGCTGGGGCTGGTGTTGCGTTGTGGCAGTGGGCTATTTTTGCTGCTGGCGGGTACAACTTTGCTTAGCTGTGCTATTGCTGTGGGTAATGTGCTGATTCCCAGTATGGTAAAACAGTACTTCCCGTTTAAGATGGGCTTGGTGACTGCATTATATGCCTTGATTATGAATGTAGGTGGTGCTGCCGGTTCGGCATTGAGTGCCCCTTTAGCGCATAGTAACTTGTGGGGCTGGCGTGGCGCTTTGGTGGCGTGGGTATTGCCAGCTCTGGTAGCGATGGTGATCTGGTGGCTGCCTTTTAAAACAGCGAATGCCATTCCCAGAGCGGCTGTGCGTTCGCGGCCGGTAACGGTACATTTGTGGCGTAATCCGCTGGCGTGGCAGGTGACGCTGTTTATGGGATTTCAATCATTTTTGTTTTATTCCACGGTAAGCTGGCTGCCGCAGATTGTAGCCAAAGCTGGTGTGTCTGCTACTGAGGCCGGAGGCTGGCTTGGGCTGATGCAGTTGGTAATGGTGCCAACTAATCTGCTAATACCAATTTATGCCGCCAGATTAAAACAGCAGCAGTGGATTGGCGCATTGTGTGGGGTATCGCTGATACTGTCTGTGTTATTGCTGATGTCGCCATGGCGTAGCTGTTATTTTCCAGCCGTGCTGCTGCTGGGTCTCGGTATCAGTGGTGCTTTCTGTCTGAGTATGATGTTTTTCAGTCTGCGCAGTAGCAGTGTAACTGAGGGCGTATTGTTGTCTGGTATGGCACAGACCTGTGGATATTTGTTTGCTGCTGTAGGGCCGGTTTTGATGGGGGCGTTACACGACATCATGCATTCATGGTTTCCTGCGTTGGTGCTGATGTTTTTTGCTGCGCTGGTGATTACAGTATCCGGCTGGAAAGCTGGTCAGGATCGGAAGCTGGCTGATTTTCAATAATAGATAATTATCCACAAGTTTATCCACAGGATTTTATGTATAAAGTTGGCTATCCGCATACCGGACAGTCTGGGTTTGGTGCCAGTTGAAAGCGTTGCCATTGAAAGCGTTGTGCATCAAAGCAGTGCAGCCAGCAGCCGGTAGGTTGAATACCGGTGATGATCTTTAATGCTTCGCCAGCCTGCGCGGCGCCCATGACACCGAGTAAGGGAGCAAATACGCCGTTTTTGGCACAACTGGCACCTTCATCATTCATTTCACCTTCAAAGAGGCACTGATAACAGGGACCATGGCCGTCGCGAAAATCATATACTGCCAGCTGACCGGAAAATATCAGTGCTGAGGCCGAAACCAGTGGTTTATGGGCTGTAAAACAAGCCTGATTAATCAAACGGCGGCTGGCAAAGTTGTCGGTGCAATCAAGTACTATGTCGGCATCCTGTACAAGCTTTTGCAGCAGAGTAGCATCTGCTCTGGCAACAACGGGATGCAGTTGTGTGTGTGTGTGATGAGCCTGTAAGCGTTGGCACAAGACGCTGGCTTTATCTGCGCCTATATCGGAATCGTTAAACCAATACTGCCGTTGCAGATTGCTGATATCGATGCTGTCGTTGTCCACTACGGTGATATGCCCTACGCCGCTGGACACCAGATAGGTAAGCGCCGGATGTGCTAAACCACCTGCTCCGATAATCAGTACGCGTGCGCTGAGAATGGCCTGCTGTCCGGCTATGTCCAGTTTATCCAGTAAGATATGGCGGCTGTAACGCAGTAGTTGTTCATCGGTAATCATGGGAGCCTCGTTTGATTGGATGATGGTGGCCGAAGATGCAGTAGTAGTGTGGATGGTTGTGCCCTGCTATTATAAGGGCTTAGCTATATTTCTCTGAATACTTATGCACCATCGTGTCCGGCCGGCCGGTCGATTTTTACATCATCTGCAAGCGTTTCTGCACAAGGGCGGCTTGATTGCCTATCCGGCGGAAGGCAGTTACGGGCTTGGCTGTTTGCCTGATTATGCTCCGGCGTTACGCCGGCTGATTGCGCTAAAAAAAAGGGCTCAGCATAAGGGGCTGATTGTGATTGGTGCTGATTTTGCACAATTGCGGCCATTGTTGGCACCTGTGTCTGCAGCTGAATCTAAAGCTATTATGCGCGAATGGCCAGCACCTAAAACTTTGTTGTTACCAGCACGGCAGCGAGTTCTGCCTTTGCTGCGGGGGCGTGGTCGACACAATCTGGCGGTACGTATTCCTGATCTGGCTACGGCACGGTTTCTGTGCAAAGCAACCGGTACGGCACTGGTCTCCACTTCATGCAATCGGGCTGGTAAAAAAGCCTGTAAAACGGAGCGTGAGGTTAGACGTCAGTTTGGGCGTCAGGTGTTGATTCTTGGCGGACGAACCGGTGGTCGCAGGCAACCCAGCCAGATTATTGACTGGGCGTCAGGTAAACGGCTGCGTTGATTGCCGGTCTCTTTGTGAATCGTTGATAGCGTTTACTGGGGCAGAAATCTTAGTATCTGTTATCAAAATTCACGCGGGTTTGTGCGGTGATGATGTTGCTAATGATTGCGGGCAATGACAAATTGAGCCAGCTCGCGCAGATGCTCAGCGCGATGGTCAAAACCAGCCAGTGCTTCCAAGGCCTTTTGTACTAAATTTTCAGCATATCGGCGCGCTGAAGCCAGACCCAGCAGGCTGACATAGGTGGGTTTATTGGCCTGCGCATCCTTTCCGGCTGTTTTTCCCAGAACGCCGCTATCCTGTTCATAATCGAGTACATCATCTATTACTTGAAAAGCCAAACCCAAATGACAGGCATAGGCATCAAGAGCAGTAAGTTGGTGCTGTTCGATATCGTTACAGCAGAGTCCGCCAAGGGCTACGGCTGACCGGATTAGTGCACCGGTTTTGAGCTGATGCATATGCTCAAGTTCATTTTGATTCAGGCTTTTACCAACGCAGGCCAGATCAATGGCTTGTCCTCCAGCCATGCCACTACAGCCGGCGGCCTGAGCCAGTGTCTGTACCATTTGCAGCTGACGCTCGGGTGAGAGTGTGGTGGGCCGGCTGAGTAGGCTGAATGCCATGCTTTGCAGCGCGTCGCCAACCAGTAAAGCGGTGGCTGGTGTGTAGCGAATGTGGCAGGCAGCTTTGCCGTGACGCAAGCTGTCGTTGTCCATTTCGGGCATATCGTCGTGTACCAGTGAATAAATGTGGATACATTCGATTGCGGCAATGGCGTTATCCACAGCCTCTGCTATATTGTTTCCCAGCTCGGCAGCAGCGAAAACCAGCATCGGACGCAAGCGCTTGCCGCCATCCAGCGCAGCATAGCGCATGGCATCAATCAGGGGTGCCGGTAGCTCGTCAGATAAGGGCAATAGGCGATTTAGGGTTTGTTCGGTATGGTTTTGTACCTGTTGTTGCCAGTGGGCAAAGTTACTCCCCTGCTTCAAGTTTCAGCTCCTTCAATTCGCCGTTGTCCAATACCTGTAGTTTTTGTTCGACTTCGGCCAGTTTTTGCTGGCAGTATTGCACCAATTCCTGACCATACTCGTAAGCGGTTAACGCTTCTTCTAATGGCAGATCATTGTTTTGCATTGATTCGGTAATTTTTTCCAGTTGCTGGATGGCTTCTTCATAGCTCTTGGGTGTGATTTTCTTCATCATGTGGGGTCTTTAGACATTATCGGGAATATTGTAACACTGGCTGTGGTGCTCTTGCTGTGGATATGCTCAGTGGTCGGCTGAATAGCAGTAGGGTTGAAGTTTTGTAGTGTAATGCGACTGCGGGTAGATTATGTTTCTGAGCTGTGAATTGCTGTTAATAATACTGATAATTTTTTGTTAACTTTTTTCTGATTAATAAGTGGTAAGGTGTGGTTGTCTGGCTGTGATTCATGGATGCTTTAAATCATGGATTGAATATACTGAAGAATGTGTTTTGTATGAATTCGAATATTCTGCTCATAAATTTTATTTATATATTCATAAATTCTATCAGTCATAAGCTTTAAAGGTGGTTGAAAATAGGGAAACGAGCTGAATGAAGGAATGGGTGTAAAGTATGGCCCGTAGTATTTATTTTAATAGCATAAATATGTCTGGCACACTAAGACTGGGCAGCTCGGATAGAGTATTTCAGCGTTTTTAAAGATGAATATTGTGTAGATTATTTATATGGAATTATATAATTTTTATTTGTTTTGATGAAATTTGTTTGCTGGAATGTGTTTTTTTGCTGTTTATTTTACTGGTTTTAAAGCATAATATTGTTTAAGGCATAATTATGTTGTGCTAACTTGGGGTGATTGTTTTATTTAAAAATTAAAACATGGAACTATTTAATTTGTATGTTTTGATAATTAAATTTATGTATAACAGAAATGCCTGAGGGGGAGTATTGGCGGGCTATTCATGCTGATATGTCTATAGGTTAATACTATGGTGGTTTCTGTGTAAGCTGGATGTCAGTCTATTTGTTTATAATCGAATAAATGCTGTGTTCTGAATCGTTTTTACAGGTTGCTTGGGTAGTTTCTTAGGTTTAAGTAGGCGTTATGGGTAAACATATTTTTTATGAGGAGTCCGGTCAGTTTAAAGTAGCCGAAGTGGTTCAGGAAAATGAGGCTACTTTTCTGGTGAATACACAGCATGGCAAACGGGCAAAAATTAAATCCAGCCATGTTTTTTTGGTGTTTGAGGGTGATGCTGTGCAGTTTTTACAGCAGGCCAGTGCTGCCGCCGCCGGTATTGATATCGGCCTGTTGTGGGAAGCTGTGGGGGTGGAAGCTGAATTTACGGCAGCCGAGGCTGCTTCTGAATATTTCGGTAGTAATAGTGGTCAGGTTGAACTTGCTGCGGTTTTAATGGCGCTCTATGCGGCACCTATGTACTTTTATAAGAAGAATAAAGGGGTGTTTAAGGCTGCACCGGCAGAAACTTTGCAGCAGGCTTTGGCGGCGATTGAACGGCGCAAACAGCAGGAAGAACAAATTAATAGCTGGATTGAAGAGTTGCTTGCCGGCCACCTACCTGCTGCTATTGCTGCTGATGCAAAGATGATTTTGCACGCTCCTGATAAGCAAAGTTTGAGTTATAAGGCGGTGATAAAAGCCGCTGAGCAGAAAAAAATATCTTTGTTTGCGCTGATGCAGAGTGTAGGTGCTGTGCCTGCGCTGCCGGACTACTTTCTGGATGGTTTTCTACTTGCCGAGTTTCCTAATGGGGTGGCATGCGGAGATTATCCGTTGCCGGATATTGGCAATTTACCTGTTGCTGATGAGGCGGTGCGGGCATTTTCGATTGATGATGCGGATACTAGTGAGGTAGATGATGCGTTTAGTGTACGTGATCTGCCCAATGGTAATAAGCTGGTGGGTATTCACATTGCTGCACCTTCCTTGGCCATTGATGCTGATTCGGCGCTGGAAAAGCTGATATTTGAACGCCTAAGTACGGTTTATTATCCGGGCGGAAAAATCACGATGCTGCCGGATAACTGGGTAGCTGCTTTTAGTTTGGATGAGGGTGATAGCCGGCCGGCTATCAGTCTATATGCTGAAGTGAATCCTCAGTTTGAGATTGTGCATTGTAAATCGTGTATTGAGTCGGTTTATGTAGATCGTAATTTACGTATTGAACATATTGAGCAGGCCTTTCAGCCGCAACAGATGCGCACAGATGATGAGATTTTTCCGCATCAGCAAGAAATGAACTGGCTGTATGATTTTGCCGTGGCCAGAATGCAGGCACGCGGAAAATATGATCCGGCTCGCCCGTCTCAGTATGATTACGGTATTAAGCTGGAAGCGGGTAATCAGGTGCGTATCTGTGTGCGCGAGCGAGGTGCGCCAATTGATATGCTGGTAAGTGAGCTGATGATTTTTGCCAACAGTACTTGGGCTCAGATGCTGGATGCTGCGGATATGGCGGGTTTGTTTCGTGTTCAGCCTACGGGACGGGTAAGGATGAGTACGCATTCTGAGCCGCATATTGGTCTGGGACTGAAACATTATGCATGGTTTACATCACCGCTGCGTCGCGCTACTGATTATATTAATCAAAAACAGCTGATTAGTTTGCTTGACCCGCATGCTTCTCCCCGCTTTGAGCCGCAGGATGCGATGTTGTTTGCGGTATTGCGGGATTTTGAATCTACTTATGCTACCTATAATGATTTTCAGCGCCATATGGAGGCATACTGGAGTCTGATTTATATTCAGCAGGAGCGTTTGCAGGAATTGAATGCACAGTTAATCCGCGATGATTTGGTGCGGATAGAGGGTTTGCCGCTGGTTAGCAGAGTCAGCGGGATACCTGTTGATGCTTTGCCTAAAAGCAGGATGAAAGTAGCGATAACTGGTGTAGACCTTGTGCAGGTGAGTGTGGGACTAAATTATATCAATGCTTTGTTGCCCCAGAATGGTGTCTGAGGGGGTAAATGAGTTTTGTATCGAGCCGATTCAGCTATTGGATGCGGATACAGATGCCGATTGGTTTAGATTATTCGCAATCGTTGTTATGGTGTTTGTCTGTGCTTGTTGGTGCCGGCGTTAACCGGCCTTTTTGCTTCAGCCGGAATTAACTTTGTTTTAATATCTTGTTTTTATAGATGCAGCCCATATATGGGCTGCATTTCTATTATCCGGTTTTTTTCAGGCAACCTGTTGTACTGGTACAGTCTGCCGGAAAACCTTTGGAATAAAATTATGACTGAAGTAGATTTTTATGAAGTGCTGGGTGTAACCCGTACTGCAGGGGATGAGGAAATCAAAAAGGCTTATCGCAAGCTGGCTATGAAATACCATCCCGACCGTAATCAGGGCGATAAGAGTGCGGAAGAAAAATTCAAGGAAGTACAGCGCGCTTATGAAGTTTTGTCTGATTCACAAAAACGTGCGGCATATGATCAGTTTGGACATGCCGGCGTAGACGGTAATATGGGTGGCGGCGGAGGATTTTCCGGCGGTTTCGATTTTGGTGATATTTTCAGCCAGATGTTTGGTGGCAGTGCAGGTGGTAGGCAGCAGCAGAATCATCAGGGTGCTGATCTGCAATATCAAGTGGAAATCACGCTGGAAGAAGCTGCGCGCGGTATAAAGAAAAAAATTACCATACCTACGCATGAGGAATGTGATGTCTGCCATGGCAGTGGAGCTAAGGCGGGTACTTCTGCTACTACTTGCAGTATGTGTGGCGGCAGTGGTGTGGTGCATGTACGGCAGGCAATTTTTCAGCTACAGCAAACCTGTCCAACTTGTCATGGCAGTGGTAAGCAGATTAAAGACCCGTGTGTTAAATGCCATGGTGAAGGTCTGGTTAAAACACGTAAGACGGTGGAGGTATCTATTCCGGCCGGTATTGATGATGGCCAGCGTATTCGTCTGAGTGGTGAGGGTGAGCCGGGTAAGCATGGTGCTGCGGCTGGTGATTTGTATGTGCTGGTGAATGTGCGTCCCCATCCGGTATTTGAGCGTGATGGTATGGACTTGCATTGTGAGCTGCCGATTAGCTTTACGATTGCGGCGCTTGGCGGAGAGGTGGAAGTGCCAACGCTGGATGGTAAGGTTAAGCTGAATATTCCAAAAGAAACGCAAACAGGCCGCCGTATGCGTGTACGTGGTAAAGGCATTAAATCTGTACGTTCGGCCGCTGTGGGTGATTTGTATTGTCACATTGTGGTAGAAACGCCGGTAAATCTGACAGATAGGCAGCGTGAATTGCTGGAAGAGTTTGAGAAGATTTCTACTGGTATGGACCGCGCACAGACCCCACGGCAGAAGTCGTTTATGGACAAGCTGCGTGACCTGTTTGAATAAGCTGTGATGAAAGAATGGTTTAGAAAAGTATAGTCCAGAAAGATAAATAATCAACATTGGTTATGCAAGGTTAAAGCCCGCTGATGGTATGAAATCAGCGGGCTTTTGTTGTATTTGGCCAAGAATCAGGCTGTTTAAGGCTGAGCCGGTAGGCAGTATGCTTTAATTTGAGTGGTGTCGTTTTCTTGTTCGGGAAAAAGGTTAGTCGGTGTTTGGCCGGTTTAAAGTTTGCTAAATACTCGGATTATGGCTGGTATGAAGAGCCAAAGCTGATTAAGCTGAATCTCAACAGGCAATCTGTTTGATATAGCTCCAAGTAAAAAATCGCTTCTGTATGATTTTCTACAGAAGCGATGTGGAAAGGTGGCAGTCTGGGTAAATATATTGTGGACAAATTTAATGTATTTGTCTGAATAAAATTTAGCTTTTGTTCTGAAATCCTTGTAAATAAAGGATTAATTTATTTTTCACTTATATTATTGAATTGATTATCTGTGGATAAATCTGTGGATAATTATTGTATCAAACTGAAGTTTCATTCTAGTTCACCGCGTAGCTGCGCGGCCAACTGTGCCAGCTCTGCCTGATCGGCCGGTGTGCTTTCATGCTTGGCAAGTTCATGGATGTGGCCGGGAATTAAATGAATATGATAGTGAAACACAGATTGACCAGCCTGCTCACCGGACAACTGCAACTGAACAACGCCATCACGGTGTAACACTTTACGTTGGGCACTGATGATTTTTCTGGCTGCATTGAATACTGCTTGTAGATAATCGTCTGGCATGTCAGTTAACTCTACCGCTTCGCATTTCGGAATCACCAGTACATGGCCGCGCGCCTGCGGCATCACATCCATAAAGGCCAGTGTTTGTGCATCTTCATATACTTTATGACAAGGAATTTCACCACGGATGATTCGGGCGAAGATGTTATTTTGGTCGTACTGCTGCATGATGGGTCTCCTCTCTGGTGTATCGGTTTGTTTGACGTCACCTGAGTAACGGTTTAAGAAATAATGGTCAGTTTGTCTTTGGCAAATACGGTATCTAGCTCTTTGATTCCCTGTTTGCCGAAGTTTATGGTCAGACGCGCGCCTTCTGCTTTGTGTGTGGCATCGATAATGACGCCGGTACCGAAACGCTCGTGATGCACATTCTGCCCCAGCTGGAAGCCGTCGAAATCTGGGCTGGCTTGTGTTTCAGCCAGTTTGCTGCGGCTATGAAATGGATTGGTGCGCTGTGTGCTCTGCTGTCTGGCTATCAAAGAGTTTTTGTGTGCTGACAGGTATTGCAGTACTGCTTCGGGTATTTCATCCACAAAGCGTGATGGTAAGGCAAAGTGAGTCTGTCCGTGTAGTAGCCGTTGCTCGGCCATGGTTAGATACAAGCGTTTACGTGCTCGGGTAATGGCGACATACATGAGACGCCGCTCTTCTTCCAGGCCGTCGCGCTCAGCCATACTGTATTCGCTCGGAAACAGGCCTTCTTCCAGTCCAGTAAGAAAAACCCCGTCAAATTCGAGACCTTTAGCCGCATGAACTGTCATTAATTGCAAAGCATCCTCGCCCTGCCCAGCCTGATGTTCGCCTGCTTCGAGTGAGGCGGTGCTTAGAAATGACAATACTGCGAATAATGGGTCGTTTGGGTCATAGTCGGATTCAAATTCAAATCCTGATTCTTGTGGCTTGAATGCTACTGCTGCATTGAGAAGTTCTTCTAGATTGTTGATGCGTTCCTGCTGCTCGCCTTTTTGGGTACGGTAATATTCCATCAGCCCGCTGTCGTAGATGGCAGCAGCCATGATTTCCGGCAGGGAAATCTGCGTAGCTTGAAGCTGAAGATTTTCTATCAGACGCACAAAAGCAGCAATTTTGCTATTTTTGGACGCCAGATTGGTAGCAGCCTGCCATAGTGAGGTATTGGCTTCGTTGGCTGCTGCCTGAATATTTTCAATGCTGCGGGCGCCGATTCCGCGAGTGGGTACATTGATGATGCGCAAAAGTGCGTTATCATCATCGGGATTGACGGCCAGCCGCAGATATGCCAGTGCATTTTTGATTTCCTGCCGTTCATAAAAACGCAAACCGCCATAGATTTTGTAGGGAATACCGGCGCGAAATAAGGCTTGTTCCAGTACACGCGATTGAGCATTGCTGCGATACAGTATTGCCATCTGTATATAGTCTAGTCCTTCACGATGCAAAGCTTTTACTTCATCGACAACAAATTGAGCTTCTTCTATATCATTTATCGCTTGTAAGACGCGAATTTTTTCTCCGGTGCCTGCTTCGGTACGCAGATTTTTTCCCAGACGGCTGGCATTATGCGCAATCACGGCGTTGGCTGCGGTAAGAATGTTACCAACGGAGCGGTAATTTTGTTCCAGCCGAATGGGTTCGCTCACGTTAAATTCATGCAGAAAGCGGGTCATATTGGCTACTTCGGCTCCGCGGAAGCGATAAATACTCTGATCATCGTCGCCGACTGCGAAAAACGCTGCTTGTTTTCCGGCAAGCAGTTTTAACCATGCATACTGAAGTTTGTTGGTGTCCTGAAATTCATCAATGAGTACATGGTTAAAGCGGTTTTGATAATGGCTCCGTAGTACATCATTATTTTGCAGAATTTCGTAACTGCGCAGCATCAGCTCGGCAAAATCCACTACACCTTCATTCTGGCACAGGCTGTCATAGGCAGCGTAGCATTCAATCATTTGCCGCTCATGCGGGTCGCGTGCGCTTAGCTGGGAGGCACGCAAACCGTTTTCTTTCTGAGCATTGATGAATCCTTGCAGGCTACGCGGAGCAATGATTTCATCAGAAATATTGAGTTGTTTGAGCAAGCGCTTAATCACAGATAGCTGGTCACCCATGTCCAGAATCTGAAACGTTTTCGTCAGGCCGGCTTCTTGATAATGCAGGCGCAGAAAACGATGGCACAGACCATGGAAGGTACCCAGCCACATGGCGCGTACTGATACTGGTAACATGGCGCTTAGGCGCAATTGCATTTCTTTGGCTGCTTTATTGGTAAAGGTAACAGCCAGTATGCTGTGGACACTGGCTTGGCCTGTTTGTAATAACCAAGCAATACGAGTGGTAAGTACCCTTGTTTTGCCACTGCCGGCACCGGCCAGTACCAAAGCAGGCTGCGCCGGCCAAGTGACGGCGGCTAATTGTTCACTATTGAGGCCGGTCAGTAAACCGGAAGAAGATAGAATTTCCATAGCGCTTATTGTAGCCGATTGAGGCTGAAAAATCGCAAGGAAAAATATGTTAATGGATTATTAATAGTTTCTGTGAACAGGAATAATCAGCTTTAATTGAACGATTAAACAGGAAAATTCAATAAAGGGTAATACCGGTAGGCGAAAACCGTGCTTTTTGGAAAAAACACTCTGCTTTTTTCTGGCATTCAGTGTATGTACACAAACAAACTGTGAACATGTCTTCACCTGCAGCCAGAACGGTATCCTGCTCAGACTGTTTCTATCCTTCTTCAGATAACTTGTAGCGGTGCCACTCCGGTCGTCGTTATTTATTCACTACCAGTTTAGCGCAGATGGAAATCATGAGTGCTTATCTGGTTTTCGCAGACATGAATATAATTGGTATTGTATCTACTTTGGGATTCGCTTCAGATGCGGCAAGCTGCCAACATTTTTTACAACTGTCGGACCACTCCCAAGGTAAATTGTCTGTGTCGTTGTAAATTAATCGGGGGTGCTCAGTGGGCTAAGACCAGGTAAATCGGCGAAACTGCGCTCACGCACAATTTGGCAGAAACTATCCAGATAGCTTTTGCTATGGTCTGATTCGCGCATTGCTGCATACAGCTCACTTTGCAATGGAATGTCGCCAATCTGGCGTGCCACCACGTAACCTTTCTCCAGATAGGGCATCACCGTCCAATATGGCAAAGCTGCTATACCACGCCGGCTTGAAACCAGCTGGATGATGGCAATAGTTAATTCGCTGTTGCGGCGTGCGGGCTGTACGCCTGCTGGTTTCAATACTTTGCGGATTAAATCCAGCATATCGTCCGGTACTGGATAGGTAATTAGCGTTTCGTCGGTGAAGTCCTGCGCATGCCAGACACTTTTGGCGGCCAGTGGATGGTCTTTGGCGCAAATTCCCACCATTTCATAGGCAAATAAAGGCTGAAAAAGAATTCCTGGTTGAGGTGCATATTCAGACACAATGGCCAGATCGGCACGATGGGTCAGTAGTAATCCAACCGGATCGGCCTGAAAACCAGACACGATGTCTAACTCCACTTTCGGCCACAGCGGCCGGAACGCATCCATGGCTGGCATCAGCCAGTCGAAACAGGTGTGGCATTCCACAGCCACGCGCAGCTCCCCTGCTTCGCCTTCAATAATCTGCGCCATATCCAGCTCAGCTACGGTGACCAGAGGCGTGATTTCGCGCGCCAGTTGCAGTAGGCGTTCGCCTACGGGTGTAAAGTGAATGGGGCTGGATTTGCGTTCAAAGAGTGGTGTGCCGTAAAACTGTTCTAGCACCCGTATTTGATGTGATAGCGCAGACTGGGTCAGAAATACTCGCTTGGCTGCCATGGAAACACTTCCGGTTTCTTCGAGAGCTAGCAAAGTGCGTAAATGACGCAGCTCAATAATCGACTCCATATTTTCCGCCTTTAATGATTATTTTAACCACGAATACAAGTTAAAAAATTCATAAACAATCGTTTTGTTTATTAATTAAGAGTGATATGGCTATGCTGATTATTTCTCTTCGAATAGCCATTTATCTGTTTTCGTACTATACACTTACCTACCTTATCATATTCTCGTACTGCATAGTGTCTGATTGGTATATTAAAATTTTTCATGTAGAACTGCAAAATTTATCGCTTGTCGTCATGTCTTAACTCCCGCACACTGACTATTATCGAAATTTATCTTTCACAAATAGGGAGAAACACTTATGAATACATTCCATTTATCCGGTTATCCGCGTGTTGGCGCCAAACGCGAACTCAAATTTGCTGTTGAAGCGTTTTGGAAAGGCAGCAAAAGTGAGGCTGAGCTGCGGCAGACCGCCGCGGATATTCGCCAGAAAAACTGGGCTACTCAGATAGCTGCTGGCGCTGACCTGCTGCCGGTTGGTGATTTTTCTTATTATGACCATGTGCTGGATACTCTGTGTGCGCTTGGCGCTATTCCGGCTCGTTTTGGGTTTGATGCGGCCACGCTTACTCTTAGCCAGTATTTCGAGCTTGCTCGCGGTAATGCCACTCAGGTGGCTATGGAAATGACCAAATGGTTTGATACCAACTACCACTATATTGTGCCGGAATGGCATCAGGATACCAGCTTTAAAGCCAATGCCGCCAATTTGATTGCACAGATCGAAGAAGCCAAAGCCACTGGCCACGATATCAAACCGACGCTGGTAGGTCCGCTGACGTTGCTGTGGCTGGGTAAGGAAAAAGATGCCGGTCATAACCGTTTGGAGCTGTTGCCGCGTCTGTTGCCTGAATACCAGAAACTACTGCGTGAACTGGCCAATGCCGGTGTGGACTGGATACAGATTGATGAACCGATTCTGGCTGTGGACATTGCGCGTGAATGGCTGGATGCGTTTGCACCCACCTATCAGGAGCTGGCTATTACTGGTACCCGCATTATCATCGGTACTTATTTTGGTAGTGTGGCCGAACACCTGAATTTACTTAAAAATTTGCCTGTAAATGGTGTACACATTGATTGTGTCCGTGCACCCGAGCAGCTGGCCGAGTTTGCCAATGTATGGCCAGAAAACAAAGTTCTGTCCGTTGGCCTGATTGATGGTCGCAACGTATGGCGTGCCAATCTGCGCGAAGTAATCGATTTGCTGGCACCGGTAGCCACTCAGCTGGGCAACAATCTGTGGATTGCACCGAGCTGCTCATTGTTGCATAGCCCGCAGGATTTGAATGTAGAAGAGAAACTTAACCCAGAAATCAAAAACTGGCTGGCCTTTGCCGCCCAGAAATTACAAGAGCTGGGTATTATCAAACAAGCTCTGGCACATGGTAAAGACACGGTACAGGAAGCTCTGGATGCTTCTGATGCTGCTGCTGCCGGACGCAAGACCAGTAAACTGATTCATAACGATCAGGTTGCTGCGCGTGTAGCTAGTTTACGTGCTCATGCCGACCAACGTCATAGCCCGTTTGCAGAGCGGATTGAGAAGCAGCAGGCGTGGATGAAGCTACCCTTGCTGCCCACTACAACCATTGGTTCCTTCCCGCAAACTCAGGAAATCCGGCAGGCACGTGCGGCTTTCAAAAAAGGTGAGCTGAGTGCCGCCGATTATGAAGCTGCAATGAAAAAAGACATCGCCTACTGTGTTGAGCAGCAGGAAAAACTGGATATCGATGTATTGGTGCACGGTGAAGCCGAACGCAATGACATGGTGGAATACTTTGGTGAGCAGCTGGATGGCTACTGCTTTACTCAGTATGGCTGGGTACAAAGCTATGGTTCCCGCTGTGTAAAACCGCCGATTATCTTTGGTGATGTTGCCCGCCCGAAAGCCATGACCGTAGCGTGGTCTGCTTATGCTCAGTCGCTGACCAAACGTCCGATGAAAGGTATGCTGACCGGTCCGGTGACCATGATGAAATGGAGCTTTGTGCGCAATGATGTACCATTAAGTCTGGTGTGCAAACAGATTGCTCTTGCCTTAAACGATGAAGTGCTGGATCTGGAAAAAGCCGGCATCCGCGTCATTCAGATTGATGAACCGGCTATTCGCGAAGCTTTGCCGCTGAAACGTGCGCAATGGGATGAATATCTGGATTGGGCGTGTGAATCTTTCCGCCTGACGTCTACCGATGCCGACGACAGTACGCAGATTCATACCCATATGTGCTATTCAGAATTCAATGATATTCTGCCGGCAATTGCCAGCATGGACGCAGATGTTATTACCATCGAAACATCGCGTTCTGATATGGAATTACTCGATGCCTTTGTGAAATTCAGCTATCCAAACGATATCGGCCCAGGCGTATACGATATTCACAGCCCACGTGTGCCTACCGAAGCCGAAGTCGAGCATTTGCTGCGTAAAGCGCTGAAAGTTATCGACCAGCGTCGCTTATGGGTAAATCCAGACTGTGGTCTGAAAACCCGTGGCTGGCCGGAAACCACGGCAGCTCTAGAAGTGATGGTAAAAGTGACTAAAAAGCTGCGTGCTGAACTAAAAGTTTAAAATTGATTCAGTACCACATTATCCAACCGCCTCGTTTATCGGGGCGGTTTTCTGTTTGGGTTTTTCATAATTATAATAAAAATTGCACCAAAACGGCTGCGCATAGATGAATATAAAAAGGTTAGACTGTGGGGTTCGGTAATGTCTATTAGTATGTATTCAGTTTATTCTATACTGGCTGCGTTACACATAAGCAGGAAATGCATTACCTGAATGACGGTTTTATTTATACTGCTTTGGCTGACTGTCTATATGATAAATGGAAGTATTTGGTTGTTGCTGATAACAATTAGATATTCATTTTGTAACAACTAAGCTTGCGTATATAAAAAACTAAAATGAATTGCCAGAAATAGTTTTATTCATATTATTCAACCAGTAGATTCACATAGATAGTTTCCTGCTTATACTAAATACAAACCGTGTAAATATCTTTTTATCATTTTTTAATAATGAAATTCTTGATTGCCTGAAAATCATTCAGTTTACAGTTAACGCTAATATTGTGAATTAGCTCATGTTGTTCATGGCATATGAATAAAACATTATTTATTATTTTAGTTAATAATCATTAAATTGCCACTATCATGGATTGCATTATTTTTAACAAGATTAACCAGAATAAAAACGCAGACTGCTACAGCGGCAGCCTGCATCCGATTACACGGGCACAGAGCGCTTAGTTAACCTGATATTTGGCCAGAACCGCGCGAATTTGTGGTAAAGCGGCACGCGCTGCTTGCTCACCCAGCTGAATAGCCTGCGTTTTCTGGTCGAAGCCGCCAACAGTACCCAGCTTCTGTACCTGTGGCCGGATAACCACCTGCGCTTTACTTAGCTCGCTGTTCAGTGCCGAAGCGCTCATGATATTCAGGCTCTGGTCTAAATAAGAAAAAAAGCCTTCACTGGTCAGGCGCGCCGGTTTGGCGGAAATATCCACCGCAATGACCACATTGGCACCAAGTTGTCGGGCGGCGGTGACCGGCACTGGTGCTACCAAACCACCGTCCACAAAACGTTTATTGCCAATTACCGTTGGCTGAAAAATATTTGGAATGCTTGCCGAGGCGCGTACAGCCTGTCCGGCATTGCCATTGTTGAACACTGCCATGCGGCCTGTACCGAATTCAGTGGCCACAGCACCAAAGCGGATAGGAAATTGCTGAATCGGTTTATTCTTTACCTTCGCATTGATGTAATCCTGTAGTTTCTGCCCCTTGATAAAGCCGGAAGTAGACAGCACCGGATCCACCAGATCCGTTTTATTTAGAATTTCCGCTTCCAGCTCCAGCCGGTCGGGGCTCATACCAGAGGCGTACATACTGCCTACCAGCGCGCCAGCACTGGTGCCAGTCACCACCCGTATCGGAATATGGTTTTCCTGTAAAACTTTTATCACCCCGATATGCGCAAACCCTTTGGAAACCCCGCCACCAAGTGCCAGCCCGATAACCGCACGCGGCTTGGTTGCCGCTGTTGGAGTGACAGGAGTAGTGCTTTTACAAGCAGAAAGACTACTGAAAACCGAAATAATCACAGCGCAGGTACGCAGCAATACAGTAAATTTCATATTTATATTTTTATATTAAGGTTGGGAAGGATAAGTGGAAGACGATGGATAAAACTGTATCGGTGCAACGTTCTCTGGAAGAATCTGTTTTTTCACACCATGTCCGTACACCAGTTCCAGCGTGACATTCTGTATATCTTCATTCTGCCACGCCTGTGCCAGAATACGTACAGCCTCGATTTCGTTGTCAAATTTCAGACTCTCCCACAGACCGGCTGTGCGCATATCTTCGATAAAGCGTTCTGGCTTAGTATATTGCAGCGTAAGCATATTCATATCCATCACCGGATCATAAAAACCGTGCTGATACAGCATGTCGCCAAGGTCGTGCATATCGAGTAGCCTCGGCGCGCTGACCACTATACCCGCAGTGCGCCACAGTGTCAGGACTTCTTTTAATGTATCCGGCCCAAAGTGGCTAAAAAACAGCAAACCGTCAGGGCGCAAAGCACCAGCCCAGTTTTCAATCACCGCTACTGCATCTGGCTGATGAATCAGGCCAAGATTACTCCATACCATATCCGCCGCCTGATTATCCGGCAGCCTGTCGGATGCAATCTGTTCCGGCAGACTGCTATTGAGCTTTTGCCACCAGCTCTGTTTGGCTTTTCGAATCGCCTGTGCTGCCTGAAGATAGCAGCTGCGACTATCATATTCATGGAAACAAGCTTGTGGATAACGCATTTTAAGTAAGCGGTAGCTTTCATTGCCATCAGCAGCGGCCAGCAAAATGTGCTGTGGCGGCTGTTTCAGAATACTCAGGCGTTCGTCTAGCGTCGCGGCCAGATGTGCATGCAGGAACCAGTCTGGCTGGTGTGGCAGAGTTGTCATGTGTATTGTTCCCAAAACCGACCCAGTACACGGGCAAATTCATCAGGATGGCTTAAAAACGGTGTATGAGCAGCCTGCGGCAGCAGATGCCATTCACTCTGCGGCAGTTGCTGATGCAGATATTCGCCCATGCGTGGCGGCGTTATGGTATCGCGCCCACCGTAAACCAGTAATACCGGACAGTGTAAGCTACTGAGTAGCGGGCGTAAATCTGCTTGTTCTAACGCATGCAAAGCCGCGTTAAGAGCAACCGGTGCTCCGTACTGGCAAATGGCCGGCAGCAGATGCTGCATGCCGGTTTGTATCCCCGTATCCGCATACAGCATCTGCAACTGTAGAAACTGTTGCATGTATTTGGGATAATCTATCCTGAATTTGTCTGCCATCTGATGCAGACTAATCTTGTGCAGGCCTTGCGGGTAGTCACTGCTGGCCAGTAATTTAGCCAGACTGGCTGTTAGACACAGCGTGGCAACCCTGTCTGGATAACGTGCGGCCATACTGATGGCCACCATACCTCCCAGCGACCAACCAAGAACATGAGCGGGTTCAGATAACTGTGCCGCTAGTTGGTCGGCAATAGTATTTATATCAAAAGTGCCATCAAACGGCGCACTGCCATGGCCGGGTAGATCCGGTGTAAGTATATGCATTTGATTTGGCAGCGGCAGGTTGGCCAGAAAAGGGTCGAAAATATGATGATTGGCACCCCAGCCGTGTATCAGTAAAGTTTGAGAAGGTGTGATCATGGGAATAGTTTCATTACTTACTTCATTCTGGCACGCCTGTATCGGCAAGCCGCACTGTTTATTATGCCACGATTATGCTGATGGCTCAGGCTTGTGCCATCCGTGCTGGCAGGACATAAGCAGCCTTCAGCGCCCAGAACGTGATATCTGTTTGCAATGCCATTCCGGCAATCTGACAGTGGGAGCTTGTGAGCAATGCGGGCAGCATTGGCCGTTTGCTCGCCTCTATGCCAGTTACCGCTATGCCACTCCACTCCGACAAATACTCAGCGCGTACAAACATCAGCGCCAGCTTGCCCTGCTCGATACCTTGGCCGCATTAATGCTGGCACGGCCGCCACAGTGGCTGGAAACCGCACAAATAGACGCAGTGCTGGCCATGCCCTTAAGCCGTCAGCGGCTGTTTAAGCGTGGCTTTAATCAAAGCCAGCTGCTTGCTGCCAGCATTGCCCGCCATTACGAGTTACCGCTGCTGCCACCGTACTGCATTGATCGCACCCACCAGCCGCCCCAGTCTACATTGAAAAAATCAGCCCGCCAGCGTAATGTACGCGGTGTATTTCACTTGAAGCAGCCCGTAAAAAAACGTAACCTGTTGTTAATTGACGATGTTGTGACCACCGGCGCAACAATTGCCGAACTAGCGCAAACCCTTAAAAAATCGGGTGCCGCACAGGTTTTTGTTTGGTCGCTGGCTCATCCGGATTGAAAAAATCTTTGACAGACAAAGGCTTGTTTGGCATAGTGTCGCCCTGATAAATTACTGATTCAATTATTAACTGCGTTACCATTTCGGCTTTTTGCCGATTAGTAAGCAACTTTCGGAACCCGCCAATGTGCTGTATTAAACCACAGTCGGTGTCAGTTCCTGCCAATTGAGGTTACTGCCTCTCCTGCCACTTTTTAGTGGCTGCCACTGTTTTTTGCTGTCTTAGTATAAATACAGTTTTACCAGACTGACGTGTTGTCGCGGACAACAAAATCTGCATGTCTGGTGTTTGCGTCTTTTACTCACAGAAACGGAAATATGGTTTGATCAGGATTAAAGTATTATTTGTTAGCGTTGTCATGATACTGGGGTTCAGCATGGCCAGTGCCAAGCAGACCGCTCATCTGTCAGCGCCGGTTTATCATGCTAAAAAATCTCTATCTAATCTTACAGTAGCACCAGCAGAGCATCTGCATAAAACAGCTAACCTTAGCTATCAGGTAGCGGGCAAACGATATTACCCGTTACAAAAAGTGGCCAGTTTCAGTCAGGTAGGCCGAGCCTCTTACTATGGTCAGAATTTTCACGGGCGCCGCACCTCATCTGGAGAGCGGTTTGACAGCCAGATGCTGACAGCAGCCCACCCCACTCTGCCTATTCCCAGCTATGCTCGGGTAACCAATCTCTCAAACGGCAAGACAGTCGTCGTGAGAGTAAACGATCGTGGCCCCTTCCACGCAAACCGTGTCATGGACTTATCTTACGCTGCGGCGCAGAAACTGGGTTTCGTCCGTGCCGGCACAGCACAGGTACGCGTAGAACAGGTACTGCCCGGCGAAAGCCTGCAACCAGCCGGCAGTGGTGGCAACATTTATGTTGATTTACAGAAATTTGCCAATAAAGAGCTGGCACAGCAGTATCTGAAAGCAACCACACAGCATCTGCAGGCTGCTGGCAGCGCACAGCAGGCCAAACTGGTGAAAGTGAAAAACAGCTACGTTGTCCGTATGGGCCCTTTCCAGCAACAACAACGTGCTGATGAAGCCAGAAAATCTATGCTGACCACACTGTAAACTCAGCAACAAACTCAGACAAAAGCCCGTGGTATCATGCACGGGCTTTTGTTTGTCCCGCGTCAGGAAAGGAACATAATGATTAGTCGTTTACGCGGTATCGTGCTAGAAAAAAATCCACCGATAGTGGTACTGGATGTACATGGCGTGGGTTACGAAGCTCAGGTGTCCATGCAAACCTTTTACAACCTACCCGCAGTCGGAGAAGAAACGGCGCTTTACACCCAGCTGGTGATACGGGAAGACGCCCATCTGCTGTTTGGCTTTGGCTCTCGCGAAGAACGCGAAACGTTCCGTGCACTTATCAAAGTAAGCGGCATCGGAGCCAAAAGCGCACTGGGCATCCTCTCCAGTCTCAGCAGTGATGAACTGGCGGCTGCTATCGCCAGCGAAGACATCAAACGCCTGACTGCTGCTCCCGGAATTGGTAAAAAAACAGCCGAGCGTCTCGTACTTGAGCTACGCGGCAAATTAGCTGCCAGTGGCGATAGCCTAGGTTTGTATGCTGCCGAAGCTGCCAGCGCAAACGAAGACATAATTAACACTTTGCTAGCCTTAGGTTATACCGATAAAGAAGCCCGCAGCGCCTGCAAAGACATACCGGCCGGTACCGACATCAGTGAAGGTGTACGACTTGCCTTAAAAAACATGTTATAAACAACACTCTGATAATCGCAGACCCCACCACAGGAAATCGTATGGCAGCCAAATTGATTTTACTCGATCAGGATGGAGTTCTGGCTGATTTTGAGCAGGGTGTAAGACAGCGCTGGCAACTAACCTACCAGCAGCCCCTACCCCTGCCAGAACGCCGACATTTCTACCTGCGTGAAGACATGGCGCCACAGTATCACCAACAGCTGACACAGATTTACAGCAGTAAGGGTTTTTTTGCCTCCCTGCCACCCATGAATCAGGGTATTCAGGCGGCCAGACGCTTACTAGAAGCAGGACACGACGTACGCATCTGCACCTCACCTATCGATGACTATCATTACTGCGTATCCGAAAAATTTGACTGGGTCGCCCGCTACTTAGGTGATGAATGGCTAAACCGCATCATTTTAGCCAAAGACAAAACATGGATTCGCGGCGATATCCTCATTGATGACAAACCCATAATAAGCGGCAGCCTGCAGCCACAATGGCAGCACTGGATTTATGATCAGCCCTACAACCGCAATGCAACCAACATCCATCGTGTAAACTGGCAAAAACCGGAAAGCTGGTCAGAATTATTGCAGTAACGCGGCAATAACAGCATTCATAACTGCATCAATACTCGTAACAGTAATCCGGAACATCACTACCAATTGCAACCAGTGAACAAATGCGAATAAAAACTAACGTCAGCAGCTATTTCAGAAATGCACAGTGCTTTCATTAGCATGGCGGAAAAAATATCCATCCGTTTTCAGAGCGCTTCGGCAATACTGTCTGCCAACATGGTTGAAACTGCCAACAACATAAGTAGAAAAAACCTTTGAGACTGATAAAAATCAAATACCGGCAAACCAAACTGGCCGTATAAATAGGTCTAAATACCATAACACATTATCAAACCAGCGGCTCTAAGCTACAATAGCACCCATATATTCATTACCAAAGACAAGCTTTTACAGAACTTTGGTTCACCTAGCATCAGGAATAACCCATGTTTGGATTTTTTAAAAGAAAAAAAAATACAGAGCCAGAGCAAGAACAAGCCAGCGTTAACCCCGCTCAGCCGGAATCAGTAGAGCAACCCGATACAGCGGCTGAAACTCATACTCAGCCTGAACCGGCTGCTTCCCACCAGAGCGTAGAAGAGCACACAGCGAATGCAGCCATCTCCGAATCTACAGCTACCGAAACAACAGAAGACATCATCGTACCGGCTGCCGTAGATGAACCGGCCGCCATTGCCACCAGCACGGAATCAGAGGTTGTTCAGGCTCCGGCCAGCGAAAACACCATCGTGATTCCTGTAGATACCACAGAAACCCCTAGCGAAACAGACAAACCAGCACGACTAGGCTGGGCAGCACGTCTCAAACAGGGCCTAAGCAAATCGCGCAACCAGATGGCCAAATCGCTGGCGTCTGTATTTGGTGGCGGCAAAATCGATGAAGACCTGTATGAAGAGCTGGAAACAGTATTGCTCACCAGTGATATGGGTATCGAAGCCACCGAAAAACTACTGGCACAGGTACGTCAGCGCGTTACTCTGAAAGGATTGAAAAACGGAAACGAACTGCGCAGCGCCCTGAAAGAAGCCTTATATGAATTACTGCAGCCACTTCAGCAGCCCTTGTCCATACCTGCTGATAAAAAACCTTTTGTTATCATGATGGCTGGCGTAAACGGCGCAGGCAAAACCACCAGTATCGGCAAACTGGCCAAATATTTTCAAAGTCAGGGTAAAAGCGTCCTCTTGGCCGCAGGTGACACATTCCGCGCAGCTGCGCGCGAGCAATTACAGCAATGGGGTGAGCGCAATAACGTAACCGTAATTGCGCAGGAATCCGGTGATTCTGCCGCCGTCTGCTTCGATGCCCTTGAAGCAGCCAAAGCACGTGGTATCGATATCGTACTGGCTGATACCGCTGGCCGCTTGCCAACCCAGCTGCATCTGATGGAAGAAATCAAAAAAGTAAAACGCGTGTTGCAAAAATCATTACCCGAAGCACCACACGAAGTCATGCTGGTACTCGATGCCAACGTCGGCCAGAACGCCATCAATCAAGTAGTTGCTTTCGACGACGCCCTTGGCCTAACCGGCCTGATCGTTTCTAAACTGGATGGCACCGCAAAAGGCGGTATCCTCGCCGCACTGGCCGCCAAACGCCCGATACCGGTACGCTTCATAGGTGTAGGCGAAGGCATAGACGATTTACGCCCGTTTGACGCCAAAGCATTTGTAGATGCATTGATTGAGGATGAGAAATAAGTTTTCTGGCAAGAAAAAAGCTGGCTGTCGAAATTGATAGTCAGCTTTTTATTTGCCAGCACAGACTATCATACGTTTCCTTATATGAAGAAATAAACAGCCTTTTTAAATTAATATAATCAATTTACCCAATAAAATATATTCAAAGTGGATCAGACAAAAGTAATGAGCATTAAAATCTGTTTCTGCCGGTATTTGGTTATATCCACTGATCTGAACTTAATAAAAGGCTAAATAAATGTGCCAGAGCTGGTATTGCCACCGATTAATTATATTCCTTAGGTCAATGCACAGAAACCAAAAAACCATTTATAAACTAGCTTTTATATATGGTAGATGAAAGCTGGAAAAATTGCTTTAAAAACTGATTTTACTTATTTATTTAGGTTGTATTAAAAAAATCATATTGAGAGAAATCAACAAGTCTAAAATCTCAATAGGATAAATTAAATAATTATCGAATAAAAACTGTATGGCGCAGAAAAAAACTTAGTTTATTTTAGATAATAGTCTTCTCCTTCAATCATTTTGCTGAAAGCCGCCACTACTACAGCACCACTGACTTAATAAATCCAATAAATTTTTTCTGATTAAACCGGAATCCAAATTGAGATCAATAGTACAGAATCGGAACTGATGATTTTGAATGGTGACAGATTCATTAATTGATTCATTAATTGCAGGATACAATAACATTCCGGTTGCATTGAGTGATGGCGGATCAACAGGATTTTCCTGACTGCGCAGATAAGTATAGAGCTGGTAAATATGAGGACTTTTAAACACCTTGTCTTTATAAAAAGACTGGGTATGGATAGACGTACATTTGGTATCAATAATTAGGCGATGCCGGCACTGGCGGCGTTCAATGACCAAATCAGACTGCATACTGGGTAAAAAATCCTTTATACCAGTACTGGGTTGTAGCTGCTGCCAATATAATCGTTTGCCGGCGCTTATTATCCAATCCTTACTATTCAAATTAGTGCGGCAAAATCCAACTATTGCTTTTTCAAATAAATGCCGCAACCACTGATCTTTTTTATCTGCTTGCTCCAGTAAATAACTACCTGCCTGCTCGGTGGGTATAGCCATATTAAAAATCAGCCGGCACAGAGTAAGCAGCGTTTTATCTTGTTTGCCAGATTGATCAAAAGATTCAGTTAAATGATCATACTGAGTCGACTGCCCTATCTTAAGCGCCGTAAACCGACTGATAATGTTCTGGCATTGCAGGATTAATGTTTTATCCTCTAACTGTGCCAGCAATACATGCGCGGCAGCATGAATAAAGCGATTTTTCGGGGTATCAATGGTTAAAGAATCAAACTGGCATCGAATGCGGCCTTTTTCTAATAACTGCTGGCGTGCGGTAGTCAGCAGATCTATTTTTCCCCTGACACGAGTTAGTGATTGTGTATGTTGCTGATATCCGCAGGATAATGCGCGCATCAGCCTTTTGCTAACAGCCTGACAATATAGTTTTGCAACCAGAATAACCAGTTCTTGAGGATTTTGTTCCAGCTTTACTCTTTGCTGCGCACCAAGTGTTTTATACAGATCAGAAGCATACAATAGCAGCAGCCAGATATTTCTGATGGGTATCGTAGCGACGGTATTATTGGTAGTGGATCGTTCAGGCGTTTGCATTACTATCAGCACACATCAGACAATAAGGCTTCAATAGCCTCATCAATTTTATTTGGATCATTAAGCCAGTATTCTGTTAGTAAAGGCCGAATTTCAGTGTCGATAATGTTTTTATACCAAGTATCTGCATCTGGAACAGGTTTATTAGTGGTCAGATAACTGTGGCCAATGGTAAAAGCCTTTCCCAACATCGGATCATCGCTGATCTTCTGGTTCAGTAGCAACATGCGCTGCTGCCAGTCTTCTAATTTCTCATGTGCAATGGCCGTTTTTTCTGCCATATAGGATAGCCACTGCTTACCAAAGTTTGGTTGCAGAGTGAAGAATGCAAAGCGTCGCCGCAATGCTAAATCAAACATGGCCAGTGATCGGTCGGAAATATTCATGGTACCGATTACGTATAGATTATCCGGAATAAAAAAAACGGTTTCATCATTACGCTTATAGGTTAATTCCATAGCTTCATGGTAATTTCGTTTATTTGCCTCCAGTAAGGTCAGCATTTCACCGAAAATCTGTGCCGGATTGCCTCGATTGATTTCTTCAATTACAAGTACATAATTTGTATTAGGATCGTATCTGGCCCGATTGGCCATTTCGATAAAAGGACCATCAATCAATTCAAGCTTGCCATCACATGAGGGTCGATAACCGCGAATAAAATCTTCGTAAGACATATTTGGATGAAACTGTATTACTTTAATATTATCGAAATCTTGGAAACCAACCATCACATTGGCCAGACGTTTGGCTAGCCAAGTTTTACCTGTACCGGGCGGTCCTTGTAAAATCAGGTTTTTCTTTTCTTTTAACCTTTCCAGAATAATTTCTAATTGTTGAGGATCAACAAAGCAGCCTTCGTTGATTAAATCCTTGAGAGAATAAAATGGTCTCACTATGTAATCCTGACTGTTTTCCTGTATATCTGCACTGAAGTGTTCAGTAATGTCTAGATCATAATCAGATAATTTGTATTGCCCTCTTGTTACAAACTGTAAAATATTCTGGTCACGTAATTCTTGTAAGGTTCGGCTTACAGATTGTTCGATAGTATTGTTATCAGGAAACAGTTCTTTCAACTTTTGCTGATAATATTCGAGAATTTGTTGCCGGCTAAAAATCTCACTGTTATTTTGATGACACAATTCCTTAATGAATTCTAAAACAGTTTGTTTCCATCTAGATTTGGTTAGTTCTAGCTTATTTATATCGACGTTACAAAAACGTTTCTGCCAGTATGGTGCATTGCAAAATCTGTTGATATCCTGAAGTTGATTATGAAAAGTAAAATTAATTAACTTTTCAGCTTGCCAGTTGCTCGGGATTACTTTCCAAATGGTTTTTGGCTTGGTGTAAAAATACCATTTTTTTCAGAAAAATTTTTATCCCAATCAACTTTCAGGCTTTTTCCATCCCCTGGATTTTGCAAAACTGTACCGATCGCTTTGATTTTCAATACTGGAATGGGATAACCTTTGTTATCAAAAGGTAATTTATTTTTCTGTACATAAGCAGTCTTAATAGCGATCCGATCTCCGGTCTGGATAGACTGGATCAAATTTATTTCCTTATTATTTTGACCGTAATATAGCCACGTTCCGCTATTGATAAAGTATTCACTTAGATCATCATTACCATCTCGGCAGGCACCTAAAAACCAGTAGTTTTTGCTGGTATCAACCATTTTCCCCATCTGCATAGGCAATAAAAAAATAATATATTTATCTTAACATGTTAATATATTTTGTTATTAATGAGTGAAAGAAATTTAATAAATCCGGTCAGACTATGAAATCAGATTTCAAAAAAAATATATTAAACGTGTATATAACAAATTAGCCAACTGATTTAAAATAAAAAAACTAACTAAACTGAATAATTTAATTCATTACTCAATCGCAAACCAATAAAAAACGCGGTACAGGCACCGCGTTTTCTACTTTCCATTTATATTCAGACAGCTTCATCCAAGCCGCAATGGCGTAGCAATGCATCAATACTGGGTTCGCGGCCACGGAAAGCTTTGAACGATTCCATGGCAGGACGTGAGCCGCCTACGGCAAGAATCTCATGCCAGAAGCGTTTACCGGTAGCAGACGCATCAGCTTCTTCTTCAAAGGCCGCATAGATATCAGCCGATAGAACTTCAGCCCAGCTATAGCTATAGTAACCAGCAGAATAGCCTCCGGCAAAAATATGGCTGAAAGAATGGGCAAAGCGGTTAAAGTCTGGTTGCGGCATCACCGCAACCTTGCGACGTACATCCCGCAATGTTTGCTGCCAGTCACAGCCAGGCTGGCTGTAAATTTCCATATCAAACAGCGCAAACTCCATCTGGCGCAAAATAAACAGTCCAGTTTGGAAATTTTTAGCAGCCAGCATTTTGTCGTACAGTTCTACAGGCAGGACGGCACCAGAGTCCTGATGGCTGCTCATGCCAGCCAGCACATCGTATTCCCACACAAAATTTTCCATAAACTGGCTCGGCATTTCCACCGCATCCCACTCCACACCGTTGATACCGGATACGCCCAACTCATCCACCTGAGTCAGCAAATGGTGCAAGCCATGGCCAGTTTCGTGAAACAATGTCAGAATTTCTTCGTGGCTCAGACGCGCAGTATTACCAGCTACAGGCGGAGTAAAATTGCACACCAAATAAGCGATCGGTGTTTGAAGCTGGCCGGCATAATGACCATCAGTGAATCGGCGGCGGCCGCGATAATCATTCATCCATGCGCCGCCACGTTTGCCGGCACGTGCATACAGATCCATGTATACCCCGCCGATAATAGCGCCACCCTGTTCTAGCTCAAAATAACGAACATCGGGATGCCATACCGGAACCTGTTTTTCAATAAAATGCACCCCATACAGCTTATCAATCTGTGCAAACAGACCAGCCAGCACGCGGTCTGCCGGAAAATATTTTTTTACTTCTGTTTGGCTGAAAGCATATTTGGCCTGCCGCAGTTTTTCGCTGGCGTAGGTTACATCCCATGGTTGTAACTCATCCAATCCCAGATGCTCATGCGCATATGCTTTCACTTCGGCCAGATCTTTCTCAGCAAATGGTCTGGCGCGGCTAGCCAGATCCTGTAAAAAGGCCAGCACCTGTTGTGGCGTATCAGCCATTTTGGTGGCTAAAGACAGCTCAGCATAATTTTGAAAGCCCAATAAGTGTGCTTCACGAGTGGCTATTTCAAGGATACGGTTAATATTAGCTGTATTGTCCCATTTGGCCTCACCTAGTTCGCTGGCACGGGTAGAATAAGCATGATAAAGCTGCCGTCGCAGCTCGCGATTATGTGCATATTGCATCACAGCCAGATAGTGCGGCATCTGCAGGCCGATTTTATAGCCAGTTTTACCTTCGGCTTCTGCCGCGGCAGCAAACATGGCCAGCGCTTCTTCCGTCAGACCGCTAATTTCACTGTCGCGAGTAAAATCAGCCTTACTGCTGCAACCGCTGGAAGTATTCTCTTTACCTGCTAGTTCCTCACCATTGGCAAAATACAAAGCAAAAGCATCTGTAGCATCCAGTACATTCTGGCTGAAACTAGCGGAAAGCTGAGCGCCCTCTGCCTGTAAAGCGGCAAATTCAGCTTGTTCCGCTGCCGGCAGTTCCGCACCACTCAGTACAAAATCCCGTAAATCGTGATTCAGCTTGGTTTGCTGAGCGGCACTCAAATGAGCATATTCATCACTGGCCTTGATACTCTTAAAGCGTTCGTATAAATCAATATCCTGACTGATGGCGGTAAAAAACTCACTTACTTTCGGCATCAGGCTATTATAGGCGTCACGTAGCTCAGGTGTATCAGCCACACTGTTCAAATGGGCAATTACTCCCCAGATACGGCCGGCACGTTCGGTAATATTGGTCAGCGCTTCTACCGTATTATTCCAGTTAACTTCGGGTTGTGCTTTCAGCTTTTTAATGGCTTCATTGGCCTGAAGCATGGCTTCAGTCATAGCCGGTTCGATATCAGCGGCACGAATGGCATCAAATCGCGGTTCGCTGTCCAGATTCAACAAAACATTTTCAGACATAGTATTCTCTTGAGAAAAATACCTGTAAATTTGCGGTTTTTCAGGTAAATCGGGTGGAAAAGGCAGGAGCTGCTGTTTATCTTCTGCTATAAACACTGTTGCATAATGCAACAGGATAAGGTCAAAAACATGAAAAACAATATTCGTTCTTATTTAGATACGCAACCACAAATTGCGCCAGATTGCTTTATCGACGATACAGCAGTGGTTATCGGCGATGTGATTTTGCACGAACAGGTATCCGTGTGGCCGTTTGCGGTGATACGTGCCGACGTAAACAGTATGCAGATAGGTGCTCGGAGCAATATTCAGGATCACTGTATGCTGCATGTAAGCCATAAAAGCGCAGACAAGCCTGAAGGCTCACCGTTACGGATTGGTGAAGATGTCACCATCGGTCATCATGTAAATTTGCATGGCTGCACCATAGGCAACCGCGTGCTAGTAGGAATTAGTTCTATCGTACTAGATGATGCCGTAATCGAAGATGAGGTGATGATTGGCGCTGGCAGTCTAGTGCCACCACGCAAACGTCTGGCCAGTGGCTATCTGTACATGGGTTCTCCCGTACAGCAGATCCGCCCTTTAACTGAAAAAGAACGCGAATTTCTAAAATATTCTGCTGCGCATTATGTCAGATTGATGCAGAATCACCAATCAACCCAGAATATTAAAGCATATTGAATAAGGAAGCTAACATGAAAAAAATTCTGTCTTTAAGCCTGTTGTGCTGTACATTTTTACTGGCAGGTTGTGCCTCTGACGGAGGTAATAGCAGCCATACAGAAGTTTACGGCCAACTCAAAGGCGGCGTGGAAACGTCTCATACCAGTCATTAAATTTATAGGTCAAGTAAATTTTGTTGGAATACGAACAATTTAGCAGGTTAAGCCAATAGTGTCGTAAAATGGATATATTATGCAGTTTGAAAGTGAAAAATTTACCTAGAGTAATTGTTATATTAATAAAGTTAAGCTAGATTAATAAAACAGCTTTTCAAACCAACCATAAAGGACACAATGATGAAAAAATTATTGGGATTGAGTGCAGTTTTAGCTGCTCTGTTACTGTCTGCTTGTGCAACCACAGATTCTGGTACCAAAGCCGCTCCTTACAGCGATGTACAGGCTGCAGTAGAATCTAACTAAGCGTTACCGATAAGTAAGTGGTATGCTTGCCTGACCAAAAATCAGGCAGACATACCATTTTTTTATTTCTATATTTGATGTTAGTAAATCCGTCGCAGTGATTGTCATTTTGTCTTGAAGCAAACTCAACAGCCGGAAAAAATTCTTGCGGTCTGAGCATAATCTTTTTGTGAGACCAGAAAAACATAGCTGCAAATATTTCTGTTCAGCCAATAAAAAAGAAAAATTAACTTAATCATATCAGGATGTTGGCATAATCCAGCGATATTGGTTACCGCATCCACTAAAAACAGATATCGTATCTTCTCCTTTAACCATACTAAAGTAAACGGCTCAACACATCTCAGACATAAAAATACCAGCCGTTTTGTTTTAGCTGATATGTTTATGTTAACGCACAATGTTCCTGCCGGCAGGAATACCAGCAGGATAAAAACCTATTCAGTCAGCACTTGATAAAAATCAATTACCACCAGCCTGTACATTTACCAATGGCGTAGTTGAACCATCTGCATGTACCTCCAACAGCGTTACACCACATTGTGCCGAAGCAGAAGATGCAATCGCCTCATAATCATGACCAGGTTTGGCTACAAATGTTAATTTATCACTCTGGCAGGATGGCTCGTTATAAATAACGGATCCGTTTTGATGGGTATTATTGACGGTGGTCAGACCCATATATGCATTAGATATGGTTATCGGTATATTGGCCGGAATCGTGAATTCGCGATAAAACAGCTTAGACAGATAATGATTATGCTGTTTCATCGTTTCTATCGTAGACGTAGCTGGGATACCTATACTGCTGTTTCGGGCTATGCGCAAAAGAGAAGTAAAAGCTCCGCTCAGATTACCGCCAGCTGTTTCTTTCACTAAGTGACCCTCATAGCGGTATCTCATATTGGTGGGTTTTTGGTTTTGCCCGTACAGGCGGATACGTGCCTGCGGTGCCATCTCAGAGGAAGCCTCCTGCGCCATAACAGAATTACAGTTTAGGCTTAAAATTGCACACATTATCAATGGTTTAATTAGACTTAGGTTCGATTTAATGATACGGTTAACACGCATGTTGTCTCTCACAGGGTAACTTAGGTTAAATAAAGAATATGGTAAAGTAGTGTTATGAAAGTATTTAACAAATATTACTATCATGCTCACATAAATGAGGCAAAATTTCGCCATATTATACGTTTGTTTGTAGAAGATTTACCTGCATCAAAGATTGCTCAGTTAAGTGACGTGAGCCGAATTAGTGTCAATAAACTAATGTATAAACTGCGCAGCCGCATCGTGTTGCTCACTGCTATGGATTCGCCTGTAGATTTTGACATGACTATCACTGATGATTACATTCAACCGTTCAGTGACAACCACGACGGCATCGCGGATAAAAATTTTGTGTGTGGACTATTGTGGCGTAATGACAAAGTCCATGTAGAAATTATCCCCGAACGGTATCGCCTAATGCTACAGGAGGTAATTCGAGGTAAGCGAGATATTCGTACCGTGCAGCCTGCACGCAGTTGGTATCCGTATGATATGCTGATTGACGTCGAAGAAAATAAACGAGCCCGCCTGCATCATAGCGACGAAAGCCTGTTGGCGCATGAAGAAAAAATCCATCAGATTGCTGCCTTCTGGTCTTTTGTGACACGGCGGCTAGCGATGTTCAACGGAATAAATGTAGATAAATATTATTTGCACCTGAAAGAGTGTGAATTCCGATTCAACAACCGTCATGAAAATCTGAGCACTCTGTTGCTAAAAGAATTCACACGTAATCCATTATAAAACTACACTACAGCCTGCTAAAAACAAAAATGGGCACCAAATGGTGCCCGCTATGATTTGCCAGTTTTACTCCGTTCAGGTCTGGCTGCCGCCCACAGTTAGGCCGGCATCAATGCGTAGCGTTGGTTGTCCCACCCCTACCGGCACACTTTGTCCGTCTTTACCGCACACACCTACACCACTGTCCAAACGGCTGTCATTACCAATCATACTCACATGTTTCAAAACTTCAGGTCCACTGCCGATAATGGTGGCACCTTTTACCGGATACTGCAGCTTACCATTTTCAACCCACCAAGCTTCTGAAGCACTGAAAACAAATTTGCCACTGGTAATATCAACTTGCCCGCCCCCAAAATTCACCGCATACAAACCTTTATCCACAGAAGCAAGAATTTCTTCTGGATTAAGCACACCATTTTCCATATAAGTATTGGTCATGCGTGGCATCGGTGCCGAAGCATAGTTTTCACGGCGGCCATTACCGGTAACGGGTACACCCATCAGACGAGCATTGGTTTCATCCTGTAAATAGCCACATAAAATACCATCTTCAATCAGTACTGTGCGCTGGGTGGCATTGCCCTCATCATCCATATTCAGCGAACCACGGCGCTCAGCTATATTACCCTGATCCACCACCGTTACGCCTTTGGCCGCTACCCGCTCACCCAGACGGCCAGCAAAGGCACTGGTGCCTTTGCGGTTAAAATCACCTTCCAGACCATGTCCAACTGCCTCATGCAGCAGCACACCCGGCCAGCCGTTGCCCAATATCACCGTCATCGAACCGGCCGGAGCCGGCCGTGCTTCCAGATTGGTCAGCGCCTGTGCCACAGCAATATCCACATACTCTTTAACTTTGGCCTCATCGAAATAGCCCAGATCAAAGCGGCCACCTCCACCGCTACTGCCTTGTTCACGCCGTTCACCCTGCTTCGCAATCACCGTAACCGACAAACGCACCAGCGGACGGACGTCAGTGTGTATCCGGCCATCCAGCCGCGCCAGATAAATCAGCTCATGTTCACATACCAGACCAGCCATCACCTGCACAATGCGCGGATCCGCAGCTTTAGCCAGTGTTTCTACCCGCTGCAATAAAGCTACTTTCGCAGCCGCATCCAAGCTCAGCATCGGATTAGCCATTCCGTACAGCGGCTTGGCCAGATTTCGCGTTTGCAAGCCAACTGAGCGTTGCTGGCCAGCCTGACCAATTGCCCGTACCGCCTGCGCCGCATCGGTTAACGCCTGCACGTTTAGATTATCTGCATAAGCAAACGCCGTTTTTTCTCCGCTGACTGCACGTACCCCCACACCCTGCTCAATCTGAAAACTGCCCGACTTCACCATGCCTTCTTCCAAATGCCAGCTTTCATAAGTACTGCGTTGACAGTAGATATCGGCATAATCAATATGATGTGCGCTCATCAACGACAGCGCATGAGTAAAGTCAGCTACAGCCAGCTCGTTATCGGCCAGTAACTGTTGATGTACAAGTTGAGAGGTTGGAGTAGAAATAGGCATGTGTGATAACAGATAGAATTGTGACAAAAAGCACAAACAGAGAAAGGGTTTAAACACAAAATAACTGTGGGCAATTATACCGAAAACAAGAAGTGTCTGGGTAAATGCCAGCTACCACCCTCAAACACAAGCAGCATTTTATGCTCGTGATACAAAAACAATATGTAAAAACAAAAATTGTTATTGATAATAATTCTCATTATATTATAATAAGCATCACCAGTTAGTTAGCAATAGTTAACCGGTGAAGACCTCAAGCATCTTTCAACTTTATCTCAGGAGCGGCTTAGCGATTAGCGTTAAATTTTGCATCAAAACTCAAAAACCGAAAACACCAGACCCACTGCATAATCAGTGGGTCTGGTGTTTTAAACATATTTTAAACATAGTTTAGGTAGTCAAGCTACAGCATCAACCCCATAGCCTTGCGGATTTTGCTGTTGCCAGCGCCATGCATCCGCCATCATACAGGCGAGATCACGCTGTGCCTGCCAGCCCAGCTCCTGCGCCGCACGTTCAGGGTTGGCAAAACACACAGCAATATCGCCCGCGCGACGTGGCACAATCTGATAAGGGATTTTTTGTCCACTGGCTGCTTCAAAAGCACGTACAATCTCCAGCACCGAATAGCCCTGTCCCGTACCCAGATTGTAAATATGTACACCGGAGCGATTTGCAGTAGCGCGCATAGCAGATAAATGGCCATCAGCCAGATCCATCACATGAATGTAATCGCGCACCCCTGTGCCATCCGCCGTCTCATAATCGTCACCAAATACCGACAACTGAGCCAGCTTACCTACCGCTACCTGACAGATATAAGGCAATAGATTATTCGGAATTCCGTTCGGGTCTTCACCCATCAGTCCCGATTCATGCGCACCCACCGGATTAAAATAACGCAGCAGCGTCACACTCCAGCGTGCATCGGCTGCCTGAATATCCATCAGCATCCGTTCCACCATATACTTCGACGTACCATAAGGGTTAGTTGTGCCGCCGGTAGCTGCACATTCATCAATAGGTACAGTAGCCGGCGTACCGTAAATCGTAGCCGAAGAGCTGAATACCAGATTAAATACACTGGCTTTAGCCATTTCTTCAGCCAGAATCAAACTGCCGCTGACATTATTATCATAATATTTCAGAGGCTCGCGCACACTTTCGCCCACCGCTTTCAGACCGGCAAAATGCAGAACATTTTCAATTCTGTGCTGAGCAAAAATCTGTTGCAGCAAACCACGATCACGAATATCCCCCTGATAAAACGTGACTTCTTTGCCAGTAATCTGCTTGATACGCTCTAAAACTACACTTGAAGCGTTGCACAAATTATCAATAATAACCACATCGTGGCCGGCATTTAACAACTGAACTGTAGTGTGAGAGCCAATAAAACCAGCCCCACCTGTTACCAAAATGGCCATATATCATCCGTAATAATGGAAACAAAATAATAAAATTAACAAAAATCAGGCAGTACACATCACCTGATAAGCCCTATATTTAAATTATTAAGTTATGTCAGCACAAGTCTGTAATTATAGCTGCAATGTGTAAAGTTGGATGGGCTGAATATGCTGGCTTAGGAAATATTGGTATAAATTCCCTTTTAGCTGCATAGGCAAGCAGCTTATATTGGTAAGCAATGCTGGTATTTTACTACTAGAAAAAATCAGGATTTGCCTAGTGTTAAAATTGAAAAACTTCCGCATGATTGAATAGTCAAAGGCAGTATAGTTCCCAAAATAGCTGAATTCGAAGAATTCACACCTATTTTGACCATCTATAAAGATTTGGATCTCAGCGGTAGTAAAATAAAAAAATCATCGTCAAATTTGACAGTGAAGGGTTGGCGGACATTTCCAATGTTCAAAAAAATATCAAGTGAAAAAAACTATGGCATATTTGATAGTTTAAATCTATGCTTAAACAAGATAAAAAACGGACTGGGTTTAAGTTAAATAACATACAACGGTTAGCAAAACATCTAACCAACTGAATAAACCGATTCTAAATAATTCTATGGTGAAAAACTATCAGATATACTTCACACAACAATGGATAGAATTTTCAGCCAAAGAAAAATAAAAAAAGCTGACCAATCATATGAGTGTAGATGACACAAAGAGAAAAATTAGTTATGCCAAAAAAAAATATTATTTCTTGATGTCAACTAACATTTATTAAAATAATCTGTATATCTTATCAAAATTGGTTTGAATTAGAATATAATTGTTTGATAGTTGTTTTAACAATAAAAAATTATTTTTTGTTGTACGGCTTATTTTGTTAGATTGACTAGAATCTATATAGATTATTTATTATTGATTAATCGGATATACAACAATATCAATGTTAATGTATAACTATCAATTGATTAATGTAAGCGTAAAAATGATTAAAGCAATGTGACAAAAAATTTTTAAAGGGAAGTAGAATGTGTGAAAAAATAAATCCAATTGATATTTATAATAAAAACATCAATATACTACTAGGTTCAGGGGCATCGGCAGACTTGTTTCCAACTCTTTATCTCAAAATCAAAGATGGTGATGGGAGTCAGGAAACAATAGAAACTCTAGCAAATAAATTTAATGATTGCCGTGAAATATTTACTACATTGTTTATGCATTATTACCAAACATGCATTTATCCGGTCCAGTCTTTTGATTTTAGTGGTAAGCACTCAGATTCAGAAGACAAAAACCTTCAAAACTATAAAAATTTTTTGCATACTCTCTTGAGCTTACTAGACCGCAGTAAAGAGCCATATCGCAAAATAAACATATTTACTACAAATTATGATGGTTGTTTATCTCATGTGGCTGATACGATGTTATTTAAGGACGTTCATGAATTTGTAATAAATGATGGTACTGCAGGATTTCATAAGAAAATTCTACATCCTAGAAATTTTAATACTTTTCAATCCCAAATAGGAATTTTTGAGCGTAGTAATTATGGCATTCCTCAACTGAATATTATTCATCTACATGGTTCAGTATATTGGAGTAAAATTGAAGATAAAATTGAAGTTAATTACACTAAACGATTTGAAAATTTTTTGGATAACTCAATTCAAAACAAACTTGAAGCTTTTTCGGATTATCTAGCAAATGAAAATAATAAAAGTGAAAATATTTTTGCTATAGATTTGAATAACGAAGAAATAAACAAATTCTGGGAAAAATATAATCAGCTTCCTATTGTGAATCCAACCAAATGGAAGTTTTATGAGACTGTTTTTGATGAACATTATTATCAGATGCTCAGATTTTTAAGCTACGAACTGGAAAAACCAAATTCAATACTTATTACTTTCGGTTTTTCATTTGCAGATGAACACATTCTTAAACTTATACAGCGTTCGCTTTCCAACCCACAGCTCCAAACCTTTATCTGCTGCTATAGTTCTAAAAGTAGAAATAATATGGAAGAAGCATTTAAATTGTGGCGAAATGTAAATGTTATAGGGCCGAATAATGATATAAATAAACTAGATTTTTCTAAGTTTAATGAATCTGTTCTCTCGATTAGTTCAAAGGGGATGAATAATTCGGAAAATCTGGATGATTCAAATGTGATGAAAACACAAAATAACGAGTAAAAGCGATGAGTATCACTGTAGGAGAAGTAATTGCTGTTAGTGGCGTGCGTATAACACTGCGAATTTTTAAAGATTCCAATCAGGAAACGATATTTTATAATGGTGTGAAGTATCGTGGAGTTTCACTCGGCGAGCATATATCTATCCAACGTGGATTTATCGATATCGTGGGTATTATTGAAGGTGAATATCTAGATGAAAAAACCTTTGATTCTGATTTAGAAAAAATTCAGTATATTCGAAAAGTAGAAATGCGCCCATTAGGCTATATTATGAATAATAAGTTTTACGAAGGCGTTAAATACATGCCTATGATTTTAGATAAAGCTTATTTATTGAGTGAAAACATGGTTGGTAAAATCTATGGAATAGAGGATTGTAGCAATTTTTCAATTGGTAATACGCTTAAAGAGGATATTCCTATTAACTTACCATGGATGCGTATATTCAATAGCCACATTGGTATTTTCGGTAACACAGGAAGTGGTAAATCAAATACCTTAACAAAACTATACACTACACTTTTTAATGAGAAAAAAAGTGCTATTAAAGAGAAAAGTCAGTTTGTTATCATTGATTTCAATGGGGAATATACTAAAAACCAAATTATTCCCACTAAAGAAAAGCTGATTACTATTTTAAACACCAGAAAAGAGGAAGATAAATTCCCTATTAATAACGAACATTTTTGGGATGAGGAAATACTCAGCCTTTTGTTTAAAGCTACTACAAATACACAGAAGCCATTTTTACGGCGAGTAATTAATGGTAGAAAAAAATACAAAGATAAATCATTAAAAGATTATTTGGCAATAGTTTTTAGAAGCGTTTTTACTACTCCACAAGCAAAACCCAATGCACTAGATATATGTCGTGAGATTGCACAGAAGATTGGAGATAGCGATCTACAAAAGAAACTAAACAACATAGAGTATTTCAGTCCTACAGGGGTTTTTAGGATTCAAGAAGAAGATTGGTGCTATTATTTAAATTCTGAAGGGAATTCTTATGAAAAACTCTTATCTCCAATTATTGATTCCATAGACAATTTAGAAAAAATAGATGAGTTCGATGAACTTTTATTAAGATGTTATCTACGCTTTTGTTCAGATATTGTTTATGTAAAAGCACAGTACGAGCATATTCAGCCACTAATAATCCGAGCTGAGGCATCATTATCAACGTTCCAAAAAGTGCTGAAAATTGTGCCGGATTCACAATCACAACCTCTTTTGCACGTCATTTCTTTAAGAAAGTGTAATAATGAAATAAAAAAAATTTTGCCATTATTAATTGCCAAGAATTTATACAGCAAGCATAAAGACTCAGAAGCTAACATCAGTCCACCAAATAAAACACTGCATTTTATCATTGATGAAGCCCATAACATTCTGTCGGAACAATCAACTCGTGAGCATGAGTTATGGAAAGATTACCGGTTGGAATTATTTGAGGAAATCATTAAAGAAGGACGCAAATATGGTGTTTTTTTAACACTTGCTAGTCAGCGACCTGCTGATATTTCTCCTACTATTGTTTCACAAATTCATAATTTTTTTATTCACCGTCTAGTCAATGAAAAAGACCTGATGCTACTGGATAATACCATTAGTACTTTAGACAAAAATTCCAAGATGCGAATACCTTGTTTGGCTAAGGGATGTTGCGTGGTCACAGGAACAGCGTTTGATTTGCCTATGATTTTGAAAGTTGACCCTCTTGAAAAGAAATACCGTCCACTCAGTGATGATGTAGATTTAGAAGAATTATGGAAGATTAATTTAAACGAATAAAAATCAAAAAAAGCTAATGGTTTCATAACAAAGGAAAATATCATAGTTCTTTTCAGTGTCAGTCGCTGGTGGGTGGTTTGATAACAGGCATTTCGTATGCAGGTTTGTCAACTTCGTGTTATTCCATAAGGAAGTTATATGAAAACGGAAAGGCAAAATATGTCAGTTCTTAAAGGTTTTCTACGTCGTTTTCTAAGACAGAAATTCGTTGGCGTAGCCCTTGTTTTTGATTTCTTCCGTTTGTTCGTAGTGAAGGGTAGTGGTGAGTTGGGATTGTCAGGTACTTATATGTTATTTATTCGTGGATGGTAATGTGGTATAGCTGGGAAATGGGTGATGGTAAAGCTAAGATGTTTCTAACATGCGCTGGGTCTGTCTTCGGAGCAGGTGCAGCAGGTATTTCAGCATGGAATTAGCAAATAACATCATTTTAAAAGAGACATCTTTGTTGAAAGCCGATTTATAGTCAATTCTTAAATGATGAGTAAGTTGTTGCCGGAACGTGCGGCGATACCGGTTCGCTTAATAGAATGGCGGGCAGTCTGAATACCAAGTTATCTGCTTAATAAATGATGGCTACATAATGAATCCCCCATTGTTTTAATTTCTTAAGATAATTTTTATTCAAACTTTGAAGTGTCGGTAGCACAAACACGAAGTCGATGACCATCTGGATCATTTCCTACAAATGTGTATCCGAAATCGAGCATTTGTGGTTCAAGTTCAATTCTGACGTTTAATTTCTTCCATGTCGAATAAATTTCATCTACATCATTTTTTGTTACATCATTAAATGACAACTCAAAACCACCGTAATGATTGGGTGCCTTTGGCGTTATTTTATCAGCCTCTTGTAGCCCTAAAATAAAATTATCTTTCAATAAAAATACAGCGAAGCCAGGATAAGTATTAATAGAAGGACGCCCTAGTATTTTTGTGTAAAATTCTGTACTAATATCAACATTTTTTGACATAAACAATGACGCTATTAGGTTTAAACATTTTTTGTTTCCTTCTAGTGATAAAAATTAATTTTCTTAATTTTGATTATCTAGAATATAAAGTTGATGGATGGCATTTTATATTTTGTTTGATCAACGAGCTCCGAAGCCGGTGAGCATGGTTTTGAGGGTTTTAAAGAAGATAAGAATGTCGAGTGAAAAGGAAAAGTGTTTGATGTAGTAAAAATCATGCTCGATTTTTATTTGGGTTTGTTCGGTGTCGGCGGCATAGCCCTGTGTGACCTGAGCCCAGCCGGAGATGCCAGGTTTGACGATGTGGCGGTAGTCGTAAAAGGGAATTTCTTGAATAAACCGGTCGACAAATATTTTTTGTTCGGGGCGGGGGCCGATGAGGCTCATGTCGCCTTTGAGAATGTTCCAGAACTGGGGCAATTCGTCGATGCGGGTTTTGCGGATGATATGGCCGATGCGGGTAACGCGGCTATCGCCTAGTTGCGCCATCTGGGCACCATTTTTTTCGGAATCGCTGCACATGCTGCGGAATTTGTATATGCAGAATTCATGGCCACCGCGGCCGACACGGTTTTGCCGAAAAAGAACGCTACCGGGGCTTTCAAGTTTGATGGCGATGGCTGTGACAAGCATTACTGGTAAGGTAATGGGACAAGACAGAAGAATAAGTAGAATATCGGCTAAGCGTTTTATCAGTACATAGGTTGGTGAGGGTAGGAGTGAACCTAGGTCGTTTTCGTACAGATGATGAATTTTAACGCGGCCGGTAAGGAATTCTTCTACTTGACGAATATTGTATACGGGCATGCCGGCGAGGGTCTGGCTGGCGAGAAATTTTTGCCAATGGTGGTCAAGCTCGGGTTCGTGCAAGTCGGCTACGATGCCGTTGATATTTGTGGCTACGGGGAGATCTGGGCTGGTGAGTTTGATCCAATTAACGTTGGGTAGCTGATCTGCGTTAATGGCGCGGCCGTAGGGTAAATAGGCATAGGTGGTGATAAATTTGTTGCGGTAGTAGATGTAGGCGATGCACAGGAAGAGGGATAGGCAGCCGGCCATGAATAGGAACCATACGGTGTAGGGCAGGTTGAAGAATTTGGCTGCCATCCACATGCCGAAAAACCAGAAGAAAGTATGTGGCAGGGCGATAACGGCGGATTTGCGGCCGGGAAAGTTGCTGAATACGGACAGAGATTTTGTGTTGAGTAGGTGGGCGATACCGGCAAGGATGATGCTGGTGATGAAGGCGGCTCGGCCTTGTGAGAAGCCTTTGATGGGCTCCATGATGGCCAGAGGGAGTAGCATGACCAGCAGGGAACCGAAAAAGAGGCGGCTTTTATAGGAAAGTAAACTTCGCATGATAGTGGGTTTATTTATTCAGGCGCAAATGTTGGTAGAGGTGGGTGAGCATGCTGGTAGGCAATAGACGGCTACTGCCGCGCAGGGCAAAACAGCTGAGTGCTGGCAGCAGGGGCTGGCTGCGGAGGCGGCGTTTAAGGCACAGCAGTTGCCATTCGCTGCTGAGGTAGCTCAGTCCGCGCCGGCGTGCATGCATGTTGTGGCCAGCACGGGCGTAAACGAGGATTTCGGGTAGGTTGGCAGCCTGATAGCCGGCGGCAAGCAAGCGCAGCCACAGGTTGTAGTCTTCCATCCACTGGTGGTGCTGGTAGCCGCCTACGGCAAGTACGGCGCTCTTGCGGTAGGCAACAGCCATGTGGTTAATGGGGTTTCGCCATTGAGCATAGTGTCTGATGGCATTGTTGCTAAGGGGTACCTGTCGCACGGTGCTGGTGTGTTCAGGGGTGGTGTTGAATTCTGCTATCTGGCCGCTGAAGAAGGCGATATCGGGGTGCTGTTGGATGTATGCCCACTGGCGGGCAAAGCGCTCGGGTGCACAGATGTCGTCCGTATCCATGCGCATAATCCATTCATGCTGACAGTATTCGAGGCCGGCATTGAGGGCGTGGCCAAGGCCAACATGCTGAGGCAGCGGGATGATGTGCAGGGGCAGGCGGGTTTGGTATTGGCTGAGTACCTGTTGCAGGTTGCTGCCGATGGGGCCGTCGAGTACGACGATGATTTCTTCTGCCTGTATGCTCTGCGTGCACAGGCTGTCAAAACAGGCACTGAGCCAGTGTGGCTGTTCCTGTGCATACAGTGAGAGCAAGACGGAAAAGGGTTGCGTATTCATTGGCTTGGCAGCAGTGGCAGGTATGCCGGTGGTTTGTCAAGATTTGTTTATTATATCGCAACAATGTTGTCTGGTGACTGCTGCCTGCTGGGTGCTGTGGGGTTGTGCTGAAAAATCAAGGATTGGTATTGATTTTTTTACATTTGTGTCTGTTAAAGCTGGGTCTGGCTATTGTTCAGTTCGAATGAGGCTGGGTTGGGGAGGTAGTGCTGGTAGAAGGTGTGCTGAGCGTGGATAAGCTGAGCTACTTCGTTGCTGTTTTGGCTGGTGCAGGTGTCGTTGAGGCAGACAAAGCGGATTTCGGGATGCTGATGCAAGTGGTCGATGGCATGGTTAAGATCGGCAAGATTGCTGATGTTGCGTACGTACCCATCGTTATATTTGTGCGGGATGAAAGCACCGCTGGCCAGTTGCCAGTAACGGTTGAGGTAGATAGTGAGGTCGTTTGGAGCACGGAAGCGGTTGGCCGTGCTGGCCAGAATTTCGGGGGCGAAGTGCTGGTAGACTTCTTGCAGGGTATGGCGGGTATAGGGCTGGGGTAGATGCCAGTGAGCAAACCAGAAGTAATGACGGTAAAAATATTTGAGCAGGATGTTGCTAATTTTTTCACGCAGGCTGTAGCTGCTGGCGAAAAGCTGTTGTTTGCTGAGGCTGGCTGGCTGAAATTGACGGTTGATGAGGCGGATGTTGTTGTTGAGGGCATCTACCCAGCTGTTTTGGCCACGCAGACGGCTGAAAAGGGCTCCGCGCTTGAGCCAGCCATGGCAAAGGAAGTCGACGGGCAGGCCGTGCTGAAATAGGCGCTCGCGCGGGGTGGGACGAAGGATGACAGTATCGTCATTGAGGTAGACGAAGTGCTCGCTCAGGCCTTTGAGATTGACCAGATTCATCTCGATGGCAGATGAGTTGAATACGGGCAGGTGCCGGGGTCTGATAAAAAGCTGCTGATGGCTGACGATTTCGATTTTTGGGTGGTTGGTTTGTAGCCAGTTTGGGCGCTGGTTGGCGGTAATCAGATAGATTTTGTGATACCACGGGCAGTTTTGCTCAATTGAACGTAAAACGTAGCGCACGGTGCCGAAATCTTGATAGCGGTTGTTGCTGACGGCGTCGCTGTGCCCCTGATGCTGTGGCAGCCAGCGGTTTTTTTCGGCCAGCCATGCGGGATCGCCGCCATCTACCCAAGGCAGGACGAAGTCAATTGGGGTATGGTCTGAGCTGGTGTTCATCGAAGTTTCCGTTTGAGCAGGGCGATGAGTTTTTGACTGTTGCTGGCGCCGAGGGTGGTGCGCAGTAGGCTGAGTAGAAGGCGTTTGATCTGGTCGGTATGTTTGCTGTCGCTGAGCCAGCTGCCATCGTAGTGATGGATACAGACTGTGTTGCTGGTGCGGTTTAGTTCATGGGTATAGGCGTTTTTGGCCATGAAGTAGTCGCTGGGATAGACGCAGACGTAGTCTGGAATTTCCTGCATCTGGTTGTTGAGGATGATGCCGTGCTGCTGGTATAGCTGTTTGAATATTTGGTTGATGGTGATGAGCTGCTGTGGGTTGAATTCGAGCTGCTGGTATTGTTGCCAGATGTCGTGCATCAAGGCGCTGCCGGCCTCACATCCCATTACGCCGGCCTGCGGGTTGCAGGTGAGCTGGCGGGTGTAGGGATTCATGCCTTGTTCGAAGCCGGTGAAGCAGTGGTGATGCAGGAATGGGTCGAATGAGGCCACCATTTGGACGTCGGTATCCAGATAGATACCACCTTGCTGATACAGTGCTTGAATGCGGCACACGTCGGCGACGAAAGCGTATTTGCCGGCGGCATAGGCAGCGCGTGCGTAGGGATTGGCCTGATAGTCAAAGTTTTGTTCGTTCCACAGCTGGAGCTTGTAGTCGGGCAGATACTGGCGCCAGCTGTGCAGATAGCGCTGGGTGGTGGTGGGTAATGGCTGTGGACCGAACCAGCAGTAGTGTATGAGTTTGGGTATCATTGGACGGGCCGGCGGTAAATGAGCAATAGGAGGAAGCTGAAGGGTAAGGCTGCAATCAGGCCGGTGATGAGGCTCAGTTTAATCCAGTCGAGATAGTTGTGCACGCTGATGCTACTAATGGGCTGCCAGCCGATGCTGATGGCTACGGCGATGGTGATGAATATAACCAGCCATAATATGAGTGGACGGCTGAAGGACAGGGAGAGGATATGGCGGCAGCTGTAATGGAGCATTTCGGTGCTGCGGTACAGAAATGAGATGAGTGCGGCCAGTAGGATGCCGGCGCTGCCCCATATCTGGATAAAACACAGGGAACAGGTGATGTTGATACCTGCTTCAAGCAGGGCTTGTAGTTTGGTGGCTTTGTAGCGGCCGGCGGCCATGATGATGGTCATGGCTGGAATTCGGCTGTTTTCGATGATGCCGACAAATAGAAATAGGATGGCAAGTACGGGCTGGTGGTAATTGGCATCGGTCATGTTGTGGGTGTAAAGCTGGATAAACGGTGCCAGCAGTAGGCCAGTGCAGGTGTAGACCCAGCCGAGAAAGCACATGAAGAGGCGATTATAGCGGCAGAAGTTGTGGCGGGTCTGTGCGGGATTGGTGCTGAGGCTATGGCCGAATATGGCCTGCATGCCTTGTGACAAGGATTGCAATGCCATTTTGATGGCGCCGAAAATGAGGGCATAAACGGCGTAAATACTGGCGTCTTTTAGGGACAGGAAAAGTGAAATGAGTACCAGTGGCGAGCTGAAGATAAGCAGGCCGGTGAGCTGATGGGTGAGGGCGTCCCAGGTTTGTTGCAGGTGGTAGGGATGGTGTTTGTCGTAGTGCTGGTTTAGGCCGGAGTAGTGATGGCGGACATAACGGCGGTAGAGGAGGAATTTTGCAGCTTGTATCAGGGCAGATGCTGTCTGTACGCTCAGGATGCTGTAACCGGCGCGGATGAGCCAGTAGCAGACGGCGATGTTGGCGAGAATGCTGACTGCTTGTATGCCGGAGATGATGTAGGTTTTCTGGTCTGCGGTAAGGAGGGCGCGGTAGCTGCCGAAAAAGAAGAAATCAAGGATGTTGACGGCACCCATGACCAGTACGATGCAAAAGGTCAGGTTGGCGCTGATTTCATGGCGGGTGAGCCATGCAAACAGGGTGGCCAGTACTACTAGGGCGACGGCAAACAGGCTACCTGAAATCCGGTAAAAATGATGGGCTGCGGCAAGGATGTGGTTGCGTAGCTGGTTGTCATGGGCAGTAAGGGCCTGATACAGGGCGACGATGGCGGCGGCCCCGATGCCTGCCTCCAGCAAGGTGAGGTAGGCGATGAACTGTTTAACGGATGCGAGCATGCCGTTGGTGGCTGAGCCGTAGGTTACGACAATCAGGGGCGGCAGGATAAAGCCGCCCAGTGCGGTGATCAGTTGCAGCAGGAGGTTGGCAGAGATGTTTTTCAGGATTACGGCACGGGTGCTCATGAAGCCTCTAATGTATAGTGCCGGCTTAGTGACAGTTACCGCTGCGCTGCATGCGGCCGTAGCGGCCGGTAATGGCGTTGATGTCGTTCATGGCTGAGTTGTCTACGCCGCTGAATACAACGCGCATTTTGGCTATGCTTGTGGGGGTGTTGCCTGAATCACTGTCGCTACTGCCACCCAATGTGGTAATGAAGGCATCACTGAATCCTTGCATTTTAGCGCGTGCCATCAATCCTTCCGCATCTTCCCTCCGGTTGAATACACCTAAGCTGACTCTGCCCTGATTGATGCCATAGTCGAAGCCCTGCTCCTGAAGACGGGCACGAGTGGTGCTATCGCCACTGGATGAAAGCGCTACCATGTAACGGGTGGGTGCGGGTGTGGTACGGGTTCGAGCCTGTGCGTTTACTTGTTCTATGAAGCGGCTGGTGGTAAACGGCCAGTGGTTGAGCAAGCCTTTGATGCGATGAAAGTCGTCTTCGGGGAGGGTAACGGTGGCGGTACAGGTGCTGGCTGGTGCAGCGGTAGTTTTGTCGGAGTTGTCGGCCGTGTCGATTTTCTGTTTGCCGGCAGTGGTGGTTTCGGTCTTGCTGGCAGCTTTCGCAGCAGGTACAGCGCTGCCGGCAGCGGCTGTTGTATCGGTAGCACGGCGCACGCTGATGTCGGGGCTGGCCGGTGCGATGGTATCAGTGGCAGCGCTGGTGGCGCTGGACGCAGCGGGAGAAGCTGAAATACCGTGTACCAGTTTGCCGGCTATCATGCTGCCGAAAACGATGATATTTAATGCTACCAAGATTGCAAACAGCCATTTCATGCGTATTCAACCCAGTTGAGTAAACCGTAAAGCACTAAATTATCCACAATTTCAATGCGGTTGTCTAAGACAAATGTATCGGGTAAGGCCTGTGCTACTTTATTGGCTCCACCGCCGGTGATGATGATGTCAACCGGTTTGCCAGTGCCGATTTTCTGTTGCAGGCGCTCATGCATGAGGACGATGGCGCCGCAGACGGCATCCATGATGCCGCTGGCCATAGCATTTGGGGTGGTGGTGGCGAAAGCATAGGCTTTGCCGAGCGGGCGGTTGAGGTTGGCGGTACGTCTGGATAATGCTTCTTTCATCAGATGAAATCCCGGCAGGATGCTGCCGCCGAGGTAATGATTGGTGTCGGTAAGAGCGTCAACTGTGACAGCTGTGCCACAGCTGACCACAACACATGCCTGTCTGGTGTATCGCCGGCTGCCGATGAGATTAAACCAACGGTCGGCGCCGTGTTCGGCAGGATTGCGGTAATGATTGCAGATACCGAGGGCTTCAGGCATGGAAGGCAGCCACAGTACCGGTTGTGGCAGAATGGCGGCAATTTGCTGCTGGCGAGCTTCTCCACAGACTGCGCAGCCGATGATGCGTTCTGTGCCGCAGCCCTGTCTGGCCCAGTCTTGTATGAGGGGTTGCAGATCATAATAGGCGGCTTTGCCATAGCTGAGTATGCAGCCGTTTTCTACCCATGCCCATTTAAGCTTGCTGTTGCCTGCATCCAGTAGCAGGCAGCGTTTTTGGGTGGCGTTTTTGGTTTCGGTAGCTGCTGCACCTGGGCGCAGGCTGATTTCGCCATTGACAAAACTTTGTTCTCCGTTGGCAGTTTGTAGCAACAGAGCACCGGAAGAAGCGATGCCGCTGACAGTGCCTTCGGCTAGGGTGCGGCCGCCTGTCAGCAGATGTACCAGCCGTCCCTGATCGCGGTGTAATTGATTGTAATCAGCCAGAAATGGGCTGAGCCCATGCTGATTGAAGCGGGGCAGAAATTGAGCCAGTTTGGCAAGAATGCCCTGAAAAATTCGGCTGACTTGTGCCTGAGGTAGCAGGGACAGGATGGCGGTGGCGGTGCCAACCTGATCGGGGATGCTGAAATTGAGGCCAATGCCGATAACAGCGGTGGTTTGTTGCTGATGACTGACGGTTTCAATCAGGATGCCGCCAAGTTTGCTGTTGTCCAGCATCAGGTCATTGGGCCATTTAATTTGAGCGGGGATGCCGAGTTCGCGCAGGGTCTGGGAGATGGCCACTGCTACGATAAGTGCCAGTCCGCCAAGTTCGGCTTGTGGGCGCTGGAATGTCCAGCTCAGGCTAAACATCAGGCATTCGCCAATGCGATTTTGCCATGCTTTGCCCTGACGGCCGCGTCCGGCTGTTTGTTCGTAGGCCAGATAGATTTGTGGTGGGCTGTCTATGGGTGCGTGGCGTACCTGTTCCAGCAGAATGGTGTTGGTGGAGGTGGTCTGAGCCAGCAGATGCGGTTCAAAGCCGTACTGGCGCGCGCAGTGATTGAAGGTGTTTTCGGGTATCAATGCCAGTGTTTTGGTAAGCTGCCAGACGCCATTGCGCTGACGCAGAAGACTTTGGATATGGGCAGGCATTTCCTGCCAAGCTGCGTTGAGCTGGGGTATTTTGCAGTTCAGGGTTTTTGCCAGTGTCTGTACTTCATGCGCCAGACCATCGGCAAGCAGGGCCAGTAAAGGCCAAAACGGTGTGTTCATAAAATGGCATGGCCATTGTTTTGCTGATAACAATGGTTTGGTTTAAGGGGCTGGTCTGCTGCATGGCCGGATGCAAGCAGGATTTATTAGTGGCTGTGTGTTCAAAATCAATGTGAATATTATCGCATGGTTTGGTGAAAGTATCTTTTTCTGCGGTTTATTCGACCACGATTTTTGGAAAACGCTGGCTATAGTCTTTGCCCTGATCGGCCAATGCCTGTACCAGCTGCCATGCTGCCTGCTGGTACAGGGCAGCAATTTGCGGATTTTGCTCTGCTAATGCGTAGGCCTGACCGTTATCCATGGCTTCGCGGACGGATAAGGTAAGTGGTAATTGGCCAAGCAGGGGAACACCGAGGTTGTGTGCCAGTTCCTTGCCGCCGTTGTGTCCAAATACGGGTTCGGCATGTCCGCAGTGGGAGCAGATATGGACGGACATGTTTTCGAGTACGCCGAAAATGGGAATGTTAACTTTCTGAAACATGTTGACGGCTTTGCGTGCGTCAATTAAGGCTACATCCTGAGGTGTTGTGACGACGACGGCGCCGGTTACGGGTATTTTCTGTGCCAGTGTTAGCTGGATGTCGCCGGTACCGGGCGGCAGGTCAATAATTAGGTAGTCTACATCATCCCATTGGCTTTGAAACAGGAGCTGCTGTAAAGCCTGACTGACCATAGGGCCACGCCAGATGACGGCCTGATCGGTATCGACGAGAAAACCGACGGACATTACCTGAATCTCACCCGTAGCCATGATCGGTATCATTTTACCCTGATGCTGACGCGGTTCTTGTCCGGCAACGCCAAACATGGTTGGCTGGCTGGGACCGTAAATGTCGGCATCAAGCACGCCAACGCGTGCGCCCATGCGGCTTAAAGCTACAGCCAGATTGGCACTGGTGGTGGATTTGCCGACGCCGCCTTTGCCGGAAGCGACGGCAATGATGTTTTTAACGCCGGCGATGGTTTGGACGCCGGGCTGAACTTTATGTGTGCCGATGTCCAGCTGTACCTTTACGAACAGGGGCTTGTCGCCGAATTTGGCGGTGATGGCGTGATCGATGCGCTGTTGCAGCTCGTGAATGAGGTGGGCAACTGGATAGGGAAAGACGAGCTCAAGGTGGATGCCGTCGTTGTCGATGATAATGTTGCGGACAGCTTGTTCACTGCCGAGTGTCCGGTTGCTGTCTGGCAGGGTGATGCTGTTAATCAGGGTGGTAAGGGATTGTGTGTCCATGCAATTTAAATCCGCTGCTGAATTTCTGGCGCATATTTTACCCTATATTGGCCTATGAACTGGTTAATGGGGCGGGCGGAAACCGGAATTTAGGCTGATGGCGGCATTTGATCAGGACTAATGATATGACCAGAATCTGGCTTGCAGGTATGTTGCCGGTTGCGTATCCACATTAAGCGCAGGCAAAGATAGGCAGGATAAAGCAAGAGAATGGAAACGATGAGGTAGCGCAAATTGTGCCATTCTACAACCATTTGCCCGTGTGCCAGTGCCCATCCTGCCCATAGCCATTGCCACCATGCGGGCAGGCTAAACGCGAGCACAATCAGTAAAGCGGCAATGCGGACCGGTGTGAGCGGCCAGAACTGATGCTGCTGCATGGCGCGGTTAAGTTGCAGCAGAACGATGAAGGCGAAGCTAAGAGTCAGTACCATGCCGCCGTTGGCGATGACCTGTAGCCAGCTGAAGGCAATATCCGGTGATAGGGGTAAGCTGTTGCCCGATACAGGTGTTTGTTCTAGTGAGACGCTGGCACCAATATTCAGGATGAAACTGTAAATCAAATCCAGCCAGAGCAGCATTAACGGCCAGGTGCGTTTCAAGCGTTGAAACATTGTTGTCTTACCATGAGAACAGATAATAATGCGACAGTGTAACCATTGCTGTATGGTGCTGTAAATGGCTGTCTGGTAGTTGTTTCTACTGAGAAAACCAGCAGATGTTGTTACAAGCTGGATAAAAAACGAATGCAAAGAGGTAGAAAGTATGGCTGATTGATGCCGCTTATTTGCTGGATGTTATGTATAAAAAATATTTAATGATTGCAAAGTCGGGCAAAAGCAGAAGCGGTGTACGTAGCCGTGGAAGCAGTGCAACCAAAGCAGGTTTTATACATGAATGCATGACCAGTAAATATTTATTCTGTACGCGGTAAGTGTTGGTTTGCCTACAGCGGCTGCCAGACAGAGCCAGAGGCCGGCGGATGAAGCGGAGCATCTATATTTCAATAGAAGGCTGAATAAAGCAATTATATGGCGTTCTGATATTTTCTATCAATGGAATGGGTGGTGCCTGTTATTTTTTATTCATTTGTGATTGGGATAGAGAGATATTTTAGAATGATGAAAGATATTGATTTTCAGTTGTGTTTCTGAATAAAAGTGGGATTTATTATGCATTTAGGGTAAAAAATAATTATATTCAGATATAAGCAATTTAATTTATCTGAATAATTGTAAGGACGGTAAACGGCAATGAAAGTTTTTTTGGGTTAGAATAAACACTCGAATTTTTATTTTTGATTTTGACCTTTTGAAAAGGTCTTTTTTATTTTCTGCTTTTTGAGAAAAGACATAATGACAAGACGTTTGCCAGTTGTGTTTGAAATGAGCGCTGTTGTGATCAGTGCCGCAGTTTTGAGTTCTCCAGTTTTGGCTTCCGGATATCATTTGGGTTTGCAGTCGGTGACGTCGGTAGCAGCCGGTAATGCGGCAGCGGCTGAAGCTGCCGATGCTACGACGATTGTTAGTAATCCGGCTGGCTTGGTGCATGTGGAGGGTACGCAGATTGATACTAATCTGTTTGTGATTAAACCGGATATTAAATATAAGAATGCGCGAGGAACGTTTTCGGATGGCTCTGCTGTCAGTGGTCCGGCACACGGTAATATTGCCAATACGGCTCAGTTGGTGCCGCAGCTGTATTTTTCTCATCGGCTGAATGAACGATGGGGTGTGGGGCTGGGTGTTTATATACCGTATGCGGCCAGAACCAATGATAGTTCCGCTTCGGTGCTGCGCTATAACGTGAATAAAACCAATGTGAAGGCGCTGGATATCAATCCGGCTGTGGCTTTTAAAATCAATGACCGGCATTCGCTGGGTGTGGGGCTGATCGCGCAGTATCTCCATGCAGAAGTGCAGAAATACGCTGATTTTACGCCGGTAGGCAGTGCGCAGACTAAAATTCCTCCAGCGATGCTGCATCAGCGGGCGCCAGGAGCATTTGATGCACGTGCTACGGTAAAAGGTAATGACTGGGGCTATGGTTTCAATGCGGGCTGGCTATGGGATGTGAATGATGATGTGCGGGTGGGTGTGAGCTATCGTTCTAAGATTAATCAGCATTTGCATGGTACAGCGCGCTGGCAGCCGGTAGGAAAGTATGCAAAACAGTATGCGCCACTGTTTGCGCAGTTTGGTTTTAAAGAGCTGGAAGGGGCGCAGGTACAAATTACCACGCCTGAAGTGGTATCGGTGCACGGGATGTGGAAAGTGAATCCACAATGGAATCTATTTGGTAATGTGAGCTGGACGCGCTCTTCACGCCTGCATGAGCTGGATATCAATTTTGAAAATGATAAGGCGATTGATCCGGTACATGGTGCCACTTCGCATACCACGCATATTGCGACCAACTGGCGTGATACCTATGCAGTTGGTGTAGGGGCTTCCTATCAGCAAACCCCACGCCTGCAATGGCGTTTTGGTGTGAATTATGATCAGTCGCCGGTACGCAGTTCGTCTACACGCCTGTCTACTATTCCAGATGGTAATCGCTGGCTGTTTGGCGCCGGTGCTAAATATGATGTAAATAAAAAGGATACGGTGGCGGTGTCGTATGCCTATCTGCATATCCAGCATACGCGAATGAATCAGCAGGATGATGGGGCACACGTGTCGAGTAATGTGCGTGGAGAGGCGGATTACCGTTCGCATGCACATATCGCTGGTGTTTCGTATACGCATCGCTTCTGATATCAGCCTAGGCAGTATACATGCAGGACAGTATAGGTACTGTCCTGCATTTGTTTTGCCCAGTAGTTTTGCATGATTTGTCTTTTCGTTCTCAAGCCATTGAGATTAATAAATTTTAACTAGAATATTGACATAAATTACAAGTAGTTTTCTTTTCTGTTTCATAATCTGTCGTATGATGGTTTTGCTGTTCCATCTGGATAAAGCATTGTTAAACAAGGAGATGTATCATGAAGCATCAAGAAGGTTTACAAGATCCTAAAACCAAGTACTACCATCAGGATTATGCCAAACAACGTCAGCCAGCGCCCGGCCTGCAAAGCAGAATGGACCCTGTACCTGATTGTGGTGAAAAAAGCTATGAAGGTCATGGCCGTTTGTGTGGACGCAAGATTTTGGTAACGGGTGCCGATTCCGGTATTGGTCGTGCTGCTGCCATTGCGTATGCGCGTGAAGGTGCGGATCTGGCGATTAATTATCTGCCGGAAGAAGAAGAGGATGCTAAACAGGTTGCAGCACTGGTACAGGAAGCCGGCCGTAAGGTTGTGTGCCTGCCGGGTGACTTAAGTGACGAGCATTTCTGCAAACAGTTAGTAGAAAAAACGCATCAGCAGTTAGGCGGTCTGGATGGTCTGACTTTGGTGGCTGGTAAGCAGACGGCTGTTGAGCGGTTTTGTGATATCAGTACGGAACAGTTAAAAAAAACATTCGAAATTAATGTTTTCTCTCTTTTTTGGGTGATTCAGGCTGCAATGCCGCATTTGCCTGCCGGTGCCACTATTGTGACCACCAGCTCTGTACAGGCTTATGAACCCAGCCCGAATCTGATAGATTATGCCTCTACAAAGGCCGCTATTGTAGCGTTTACGCAGGGTCTTGCTAAACAGGTAGCAGCTAAAGGAATTCGCGTGAATTCTGTGGCTCCCGGCCCTATCTGGACTGCTCTGGAAATTACCGGCGGTCAGCCGCCTGAAGCCATTCCAAAATTTGGTCAGAGCGAATCTATTCTTGGCCGTGCCGGCCAACCTGCCGAACTGGCTTCAACTTATGTTTTCCTGATGTCGGATGAATCCAGCTATGTAACCGCTCAGGTGTATGGTGTGACCGGCGGTATTTTGCTGTAAGACATTTTGTTGTTTTTCTAATAAATCCGTACTGAAATTCGGTTTCTGTACCGGTGTAATACCGGCAGTAAAATGAGTTTCAGTGCGGATTTTTATTTTTTCTGTGAGCAAAAACCATATTTGTTTCGCTATTGGTGCATAAAAATATTTATTTGTAATATTTATATTTCTCATTTTTGTTTTTTTCATACAATAGATAAAAAAATGATATTTTGCATCGCGGAGGATAAATTGGGAGTGAAGAAGCAGTAGTGATATTTCCTTTTTGCCGCAATTCACTTATGTACTGGATAAGAAAGAAGCATGTGTCAGCAGGACGCGCTGCAAGCTGTGTTCAGGAGAGGGTGCCTAGATTTCCTGCCGAAATAAAAGGCTGGCTGAGGTATAGAGCTGGACGGAATGAAAATGGTTATGTTTTACGCTAATTGCTTGTTGATTCTGTATATTTTGGCCGCTAAGGATGCAGACTAATGGTGAAATTATGTTAATTTATATAAATTTTATTATAAATTTGCCGTCTGTGATGGTTTAGTTGAATGATTCTAATAAAGTGTGATAACCATTATTGTTTTAATACTATGTTTTTATGGAATTTTTCTGTTAATTTTGATTTTTTCAATTAATTATTATGAAAATTACTCTTATTTAGATTAAAAATAGTCATGATATTTAATGTTATGATAAGCCCAAACAGTTGTATTGGTTAGGGTAATGTAATTTTAACACCTGATTTAGTGCAACTGTTCAAGGGGGAAAAGGGTTGCAGGTTAATTTTAGCCTGCAACCCCAGACTGCAGAAAATATTGGTTCAGGATATTTATCCTCTACGTATAAGTTACTATCCGACAGTGGTTTTTTGCTTAAGAAGCAAGACAAATACGCTGCTCACGGGTAGAAAAATAACAGACATAATTTTTCATTAAATGGTTATCTGCGCTTGATGCTTGTCGCGTCAGGCCGGTAGTGGTTTAGTGATTCATCACAACTGCTTGGTAAGTAAGATGCAGCAGTTTTGAGTAAAAAGGATGCAAACATGGAAGGTAAAAAGGTTGTATTGGAATGTTTAAACCGTTTACTGGCAGGAGAGCTGGCCGCACGTGACCAGTATTTTGCCCATTCGCGGATGTATGAAGATATGGGCTATATGAAGCTGTTTCAGCGTATAGACCATGAGATGCAGGAAGAAACCGACCATGCGCACCAGTTTATTCACCGTATTCTGATGCTGAACGGCAAACCGGAAATGGTACCGGATGCGATTAATGTGGGCACGGATGTAGTCAGCATGCTGGAAAATGATCTGGCTACAGAGCTAAGCGTGCGCCAGAATTTAAAAGATGCGATTAAGCTATGTGAGCAGGAGCAGGATTATGTGACGCGTCAGTTTCTGGTGGCTCAGCTGAAAGATACGGAAGAAGACCATGCACACTGGTTAGAACAACAATTGCGCCAAATTGAGGTGATGGGCTTGCCCAATTATCTGCAAAGCCAGCTGTAAGGAGAACGATATGCAGGGAGATCGTTTGGCCATTCAGGCATTGAATAAAAATCTGGGTTTGTTGTTGGTTTCCATCAATCAATATTTTCTGCATGCTCGTATTCTGCGCAACTGGGGTTTCAACGAGCTGGGTGAGACTTTATATAAGCATTCGATTCGCGATATGAAGAGCGCAGACGCGCTGATTGAACGTATCTTGCTTCTGGAAGGTCTGCCGAATCTACAGGAGTACGGCAAAATTCTGGTGGGTGAGAATATTACTGAGATTCTGCAGTGTGACCAACGGGCAGAGCAGGCCAAACACATTGCTCTGGCTGATGCCATAGCTGTGTGTGAAAACCAGCTGGATTTTGTGTCACGTGATTTGCTTGAACAGCAAAAAGCGGTGAATGAGGAATATTTGGACTGGCTGGGTACGCAGCTTGATCTGATTAAAGAAGTTGGATTGAATAATTTTGCGCAGTCTGCGGCAGTAACAGATTGAGCGATTCCAGTGAACAAACAGGATAACAGCACTTGTTCACAAGTGCTGTTTTTTTGTGTTTGCTGTAGGCGCTGATACTAAGCCGCTACTACGCTTTCGTGTGCACTGCTGGGCTGAAACCATGCCAGCTGCTGGCGCAGACTGACTACTTCCCCAATCACAATCAATGCCGGTGTGGCAGCTTGTTGTGCCAGGGAGGCTAGCTGGTGGAGCTGGCCGGTTGATACGGTTTGCTGTGGTAGCGTGCCTTGCGAGATGATTGCTACCGGTGTGGTGGCGGCTCGTCCATGGGCAATCAGCTGGCGGCTGATTTCCGCTGCCGTGAGGGTACCCATATAAATCACCAGTGTTTGCTGAGCACCTGCTAGTGTGTGCCAGCCATGTGACTGTGCAGCCAGCTGCTGATGGCCGGTTATAAACAGCACACTCTGGGCATAATCCCGATGGGTAAGCGGAATACCGGCATAGGCGGTAGCGCCTAGGCCAGCACTGATGCCAGGAATGACTCTGAAAGGAATTCCCGCTGCCTGTAATACCGCACATTCTTCACCACCACGGCCGAACACAAAAGGATCACCGCCTTTTAGGCGCGCAACACGTTTACCTTGCTGTGCCCACTTTACCAGCAGTTCATTGGTCTGTTGCTGTTGTACCTGATGGTTGCCACAGCGCTTACCAACGCTGATTTTCAGGGCATCGCGGCGTACCAGCTCAAGTACCTCTGCCGATACCAATGCATCATATAAAACCACATCTGCTGCCTGAAGTGCCTGTAAGGCGTGCAAAGTGAGCAGACCGGCATCACCTGGGCCGGCACCAACCAGCACCACTTCACCCTGTAGTAGTGGCTGGTGGGCATTTAGTTGCTGCTGCAACAGCGATTCTGCTGCCTTTTCATCACCACTGGCCACATACTGGGAAAAGCGGCTGTGCTGAAATAATTGCTCCCAGAAGCGGCGGCGTTCGCTCAAATGCTGAAAGGTTTGTTTTACCTGTGTCCGCCAGCGTCCGGCCAGCGCCGCTGCTTTGCCGATTGAAAACGGCAGTAGCGTTTCTATTTGCTGACGAATCAGCCGCGCCAACACTGGTGCGTGGCCGCCGCTGCTTATAGCCACCTGTATTGGACTGCGGTCAATCAATGCCGGCACGATAAACGAACAACATGCCGGCTGGTCGACACAATTGCAGAATGTTGCCGCTGCTTCGGCTGCCAGAAATACCTGCCGATTTAAGGCAGGGTCGTTAGTAGCGGCCACTACCAGAAACACACCACTTAGCAGCGCAGGGCTAAATTCTGTGGCGATGTGTTCGGCTTGCTGTGCGGCAAACCAATCCTGAAAGCGGCTGGTGGTTTGCTGTGCCACCACCTTTAGTTGTGCTCCAGCCTGTAACAGGGCACTGGCCTTGCGTTCGGCCACCTGTCCGCCGCCTACCAGTAACACTTTGCGCTGGTGTAATTGAGTAAATATGGGGTAGTGATTCATGTTGGTTTGTCTTTGTTGTGTGCACACTATCTTATAAGTGCCGCTGTGTGGCTGAAAAAGAAGCATTTTTTCTAACCAAATCGTTGGCGGTTATATCTGTATGGGCCATGTTCGCGACGGAAGTTTGGTTATAAAGAAAGAAATTTTTATTCTTTCCTTGCCGCAGGCTACGCTTGCTACTATCTGAATCAGACAGACAGTAAGCTGCTTAAACAGTTGCTGGCATTAATAAATTGTGCTTTCAGGAACGTAAAAGAATATGTTGCGCCCCCGCTTGTGGAGCCCACCGCATGATGCGGCCGCCACCCAACGCTTGCCGGTACTTACTGCCGAACTACAAAACCGTTTAGAGCAGATTGTCAGCCAGCATCAGCACGTTAAATTTGCTTCTAGTCTGGCCGTTGAAGACATGGTGATTACCGATGTGATTGTGCGCGCGCAGCTGCCTGTAGAGGTATTTACTCTTAATACTGGTGCGCTCAATAGTGAAACCTGTCAGTTGTTAGACGCCGCCGGCCAGCACTGGGGTATCCAAATTGTTGAATATCGGCCAGATGAGGCGGCTGTTGATGCGTATGTGGCTGCACATGGCAAGCTGGCTTTCTATGACAGCGTTGCTCTGAGGCGCGAATGCTGCCATATCCGCAAAATCGAACCGCTCAACCGTGCACTCAGTGATGCAGATGCATGGATTACGGGACAGCGGCGCGAGCAGTCCAGCACCCGTACCGAGCTGGCATTGGTTGAGCAAGATCAGACTCATGCGATGGCCAAATACAATCCGCTGGCTGATTGGCTGGAAACTGATGTGTGGGCTTATGCCGAAGCGAAGCAACTGCCGGTAAATGCTTTGTATATGCAGGGCTATCCGAGCATCGGCTGTGAGCCGTGTACGCGTCCGGTAAAAGTGGGTGAGGATATTCGGGCTGGCCGCTGGTGGTGGGAGAGCCGCGATAGTAAAGAATGTGGTTTGCATAAATAAGCAGAATTTAACTCAGGCTTGCAGGTGCGCTGTCATGCGCTGCAGCCACTACGGAATAAACCAATGAGTATTCAAAACAAACATCTGGATTGGCTGGAAGCGGAATCCATCTACATTATCCGCGAAGTGGTCGCTGAAGCACGCCATCCGGCGCTGCTGTTTTCCGGTGGCAAGGATTCGGTAGTGCTGCTGGCACTGGCAGTAAAAGCGTTTCAGATACCTGGCCACAGCCTGCAATTACCGCTAACACTGGTGCACATCGATACTGGCCACAACTACCCCGAAGTGATTGCCTTTCGTGATGCCACTGTACAGCGGCTGGGTGCGAAACTGGTGGTGGGCAGTGTGGAAGAATCCATTCGCCGAGGCAGTGTAACCTTGCGCCGAGCTACCGATTCGCGCAATGCCGCCCAGGCTGTGACCTTGTTGGAAACCATTGAAGCTAACGGCTTTGATGCATTAATGGGCGGTGCACGTCGCGATGAGGAAAAAGCGCGTGCTAAAGAACGCATATTCTCGTTCCGCGATGAATTTGGTCAGTGGGACCCGAAAAACCAGCGTCCGGAATTATGGGATTTATATAATACTCGTCTCCATCCAGGCGAAAACATGCGCGTATTCCCGATTTCGAACTGGACCGAACTGGATATCTGGCAATACATTGCGCGTGAACAGCTGGCTTTACCTGACATCTATTATGCTCACCAGCGTGAGGTGGTGGAACGCGGAAATATGCTGGTGCCGGTAACACCACTGACACCGAAAAAAGAGGGCGAAGTGAGCGTGGTACGCAGTGTACGTTTCCGTACAGTAGGCGATATTTCCTGTACTTGTCCGGTGGCGAGCGAAGCCGCTACCGCCGCTGAAATAATAGCTGAGACGGCGCAAACCACGATTTCCGAGCGTAACGCCACGCGCATGGACGATCAAGTTTCGGAAGCGGCCATGGAAGAGCGTAAGAAAGCAGGTTATTTCTGATGGCTCCCACACTCACCGCTTCAGCGCCCCATGTCTATATTGTGCATGGCTTTCAAAGCAGCCCGCATGATAACTGGTTTGAGTGGCTGGCTCGGAAGGCGCGTTCTGCCGGTGCCGTTGTCACCATACCGGCAATGCCTGCACCCGATTATCCGCAAGCAGCGGTATGGCAGCAGACACTGGATCAGATTATTGGCCAGCCTGAAGCTCAGACCATACTGGTCGGCCACAGCCTCGGCGTTATTACCCTGCTGCGTTTTCTTAGCCGTCACCAGCCTGCAAAGTTGGGCGGATTGATACTGGCCGCTGGTTTTGCCTCGCGCCTGCCTACGCTGCATATACTGGATGAATATATCGATGCCAGCCAGCCTGATTTCAGTGCATTACAGCACATCAGCATGCCGGTGCACAGTATTATTTCCACCAACGATCCCTATGTGCCAGAAGCCGCCAGCCAATCCATTGCAGCATCACTGCACAGCCACATCGATTATGTATCCCATGGTGGCCACCTGATGGCTGAAGACGGCTTCAGCGAATTGACTCCAGCGTGGCAGAGCCTGAAGCAGATGCTGACGCAGGTCGTTACCACCAACCAATGAGACATCGAATGAGTACTGATTCCGTATTGCGATTTATTACAGCCGGCAGCGTGGACGATGGTAAATCCACACTAATTGGACGTCTGCTGTTTGACAGCCAGTCTTTGCTGGCTGATCAGGTAGCCTCACTGTATCGAGGCAAGCACAAGCGCACTGCCGAAGGCGTCCCTGATTTCGCCCAGCTTACTGACGGGTTGGCGGCCGAGCGTGAGCAGGGCATTACCATTGATGTTGCTTACCGCTATTTTGCAACGCCGGCACGCAAATTCATCATTGCCGACACCCCCGGCCATGAACAATATACCCGCAATATGGTGACTGGAGCCTCTACTGCCGATGCCGCCATCATTCTAATAGATGCCACACGGTTGGATTTCAGCGAACAGACGCCGGCCTTACTGCCGCAAACCCGTCGTCACAGCGCCATTCTGAAACTGCTGGGTACACCGCACATCATTGTAGCGGTAAACAAACTTGATTTGCTGGATTACAGCGAAGAAAAATTCAACGCCATCAAACGTGCTTACAACGAGCTGGCCACCGCTCTGGACTTGCGCCACGTCAGCTATGTACCAATATCGGCGCTAAACGGCGACAATATTGTCACTGCCAGTGCACACATGCCATGGTATCAAGGGCAACCGCTATTGCCTTTATTGGAAAGCCTGCCCGCTGCTAACCGTCACAGTCAGTTGCTGAAGGCACCCGCTCTCTATCCAGTACAGCGCGTCGCCCGGCTGGATGGCAGCAGTGCTGATGATTTTCGCGGCTATCAGGGTCGGCTAGAACAGGGGGGCCTGAAAATAGGCGAGCCCGTACGTATCGAACCAGCCGGCCAGAGTAGCACCATTGCAGCCATATACAGCCCAGATGGCGCCGTAGACCAGGCTCAGGCAGGTGATGTGCTCACTTTAGTGTTGGCTGATGATGTAGATGTATCCCGTGGAGACAGTATTGTCGCTGCCGGCAGTGATTTGCATCCGGTCAGCAACATCAGTGCATCGTTGTGCTGGTTTGACAGTAAACCACTCAACTCAGCCAGACGGTACTGGCTCAAGCACAGCACGCAGACCGTGTATGCCAAAATCAGAAAGGTTGAATATCTGCTGGATGTACAAAGTCTCAATCATCAAGAAGACAGCAGCAGCCTACAACTAAACGACATTGGACGGGTACAGATCAGTGTGCAAAAACCACTTATTGCCACTAACTACGAGGCCAATCCGGCGGCTGGTGCCTTTATCCTAATTGATGAAGCCACCAATCATACAGTTGCCGCCGGCATGATTGTTGCCTTATCTTAGGCGTCACATGCATAAAAGTTCGCGGTGAAAATATACCGTCTCCGCGTAACACAGTATGCAGAAAACATGAATGCTGTTGCATCTTGTTTACGCTTTGCAGGTATAGGTGCAGCAGTTTAGGTAGCAGGCGTTGATAAAAACACACATATACGACAAACGAGTTAATATTATGTAAAAATATGTTATATGGATAAAATCAATCCAGCTTCATAATTGAATTTGAATAAGAGGTTTGTGTAAAAAACAGATAAAAATGATGTAAAAATTAATTTTTTTGATGTTGGGCTGAGAGAAGAAAGAGAATGTTAACTAAGCCTGCTAGCGAATTATCATCTTAATATTATTATATAAAGTGGATGGTATAATTTTTACAGTGAAATAGGGAATAAACTGACATGTTTTATATATTGAAAATAACTATTGCTATAAACAAAACATAACACAAATTAAGTTAACATCATTATGTCTTTTAATCGGGAGATAACAGATGTTAAGCGATCGCATCAAACAGGCGCGGCAGCGTATCGCCCTGTCACAGCAACAGGTAGCCGATAAAATGGGCGTCTCCAAAACCGCAGTATTCAAATGGGAAAACGGCAATTACGAACCCAAAAATCTGGACATACTGGCCAACATACTCGGTGTAAGTCTTACCTGGCTGCGTGAAGGTCGTGGTAATCCTTTTCCAGCGCAACCAGACGATATTCCTGCTGCTATAGATTCCGGCCCGTATAATCAGGATGAGGTAGCTGTCTGCCTGTACCCCTCCATTGAGCTGGCCGGCTGTGTGCGTTCCAAACAGGCACATAAACAGCATTGCAAAAAATTCAGCCTGAGTACCGAGCTTTTAGAGCGTAAAAAAATCAATGCAGAGATGGTGGTATGTTTTCCGGTGAGCGACAACAGCATGGAACCGATTTTTCCGCACGGAACCATTTTTGCTGTCGACTTAAACCGTACCAACATCATCGATGGCAACCTGTATTTGATAAAGCAAAATCACCGCTATCGCGTCCGGAAACTGTATTCCATGCCAAATGAAGAAGTACGACTGCACGCTTACAATACTGCTGAGTATCAGGATGAATGCGCCCCTGTTAAACAGATCATCATCATTGGTAGAGTATTTTATTATGCCGTAGAGCTGTAAATGCACACTCTACTTGCAGACTGTCATATTCAAGAGATGGTGCAGGATGCACTTTTTTCTGCTCTTACATTGGCCAAACGGGTTGCCTGCCGGGTTTCAAAGAGGCTGATTTTGTTTAATATCTACCAGTTTGGAAAAGCCTAAGCAGAATATAGCCGGCAAATGCATCCCAACCGCTTACCCCATCACCTACTATCTTCTATTCTCTCATTTTTGCAGACAAACTATATCAGCAAATCTTAAATTCGTTAAACCGAATCACACATCTCATTTAACATTATTTCAATCCATCGCCTCTTGTATGTGTTTATTAGAATCTGAACAATTGAATTCAGCTGATTTAAACCTACCGTAATCATAAATAAGAAAAGCGGCTCTAAATCAGTAAAAACAATTATTCAAATGTTAGCTGGCAGACGTTTGCTATTATTCAAAATTAAACATAAATATACAAAATGCCATAAAATTAGCGGAAAACATAAAAAAATCATACAAAAAAATATTTAATGACATATTTCACCAAAAAATGTAATTAATGATGAATATAAATAAAAAATGCATATAGCATGTACAAATTTGCTACAATTTATGCATAAATTCGCATAGATTTGCATTTACGTTAGAAAGAGGTTGAATTATGTTACAGCCCACCAATGCCAAAAATCATCAGAAAATTGTTCTGGTTGGTGCCGGTGCCGTAGGTTCCACATTTGCCTATGCAGCCACGCTGCAAGGTATCGGTCAGGAACTGGTGATTGTCGACGTAGCGCGGGATAAGGCGCATGGAGATGCAAAAGATATTGCAGATGCATTACTCTTTACTTACCCCAAAAACATTTACGCCGGCAATTACAGCGACGCCGCCGATGCTGATATTGTTGTGATTACCGCCGGTGCAGCGCAAAAGCCAGGTGAAAGCCGTCTGGATCTGGTTAACCGTAATTTGCATATTATCAAAAGTATTGTTACACATGTCGTCGAATCCGGTTTTAACGGCATCTTTCTAGTGGCTTCCAATCCCGTGGATATCCTTACCTATGCCACATGGAAACTGTCAGGTTTTCCGGCCGAGCGTGTAATCGGTTCTGGTACCTCACTGGATTCAGCCCGCTTGTGCAAATATGTTGGCTATCTTCTCAATGTTGATCCGCGTACCGTAAGCGGTTACATACTGGGAGAACATGGCGACACCGAATTTCCGGCATGGTCACATCTGAGTGTTGGTGGCCTGACAATGGAAGAGTGGATTAAAGGCGATCCACGCTTTACCGAAGCAGACCTTGATATTATTGCCGACCGCGTGGTCAATGCAGCCTACGACATTATCCGTCTCAAAGGGGCTACTTATTATGGAGTAGGTGCTGCACTGGCGCGTATATGTCGGGCGCTGTTGGATGATGAAAACACCATACTACCGGTTTCCGTCTATCTCAATGGCCAGTATGGTGTCAAAGACATGTATATCGGCACCCCAGCAGTGCTTGACCGTCACGGTGTGCGTCAGGTTATAGAAATTCCCCTAAACGAAAAAGAGCAAAGTCTGATGAGTGCCTCCGCCAGCCATCTGGATGAAGTGATGCGCAATGCCTTTCCCGAAATCGGTATTGAGCGTTAAAACAGACAGTCATAAAACAATCCAGATTCCTCTTCTCAAGGCAGCCTGTGGGCTGCCTTTTTATATATGCTTGCCGATTCTAACTAAATAAGTGCCATTTCTTTCTCAAACTTCCCAGTGCTTGCTAGTATGGCCGGATGGAATTCTACCGCCAAATAATTACATTAATCATCACCTTACTGAGCACAAACCATGACCATCCCTCTATCTCCCGAATTGTTGCAATCGTTAAATAAGCTGTCGCCAACGCAGCTGGCGTGGCTCTCTGGCTATACATGGGCACAAAGCCAGCAGACAGTTACCACCTCCTCTGCTACGGCGACCGCAGCCGCCATCAACAGCACAGCACCAATAGCGCGCAACGTACGGGTATTGTCTGCATCACAAACCGGTAATGCTCGCCGCGTGGCTGAAAACCTGCAACTGAAACTAGAAGCAGCCGGTATCAGTGCGACCCTAACTGCTTGCGGCGATTACAAAAACAAACAACTGGTCAGTGAAGACATTCTTCTACTTGTCACCTCCACACAGGGCGAGGGCGAGCCGCCGGAAGAAGCTTTGCCGTTGTATAAATACCTATCTGGTAAAAAAGCACCTGTGCTGAATCAGCTTCACTTTGCCGTGCTAGGCCTAGGTGACAGCAGCTATCCGCAATTTTGCCAGTGTGGCAAGGATTTTGACCAACTACTGGCACAGCTTGGTGGCGAGCGTCTGGCCGAACGGGTAGATTGTGACGTTGACTACCAGAGCAGTGCAGCCGCGTGGCAGGACACAATTGTTGCCATCATCAGTGAGCTGAACACCACTCAGGCTGGCGAAAATACAGAGGTTCAGCAAAGCGTTGTAGCCGCTCAGACCGCGGTATTCACTCGAGCTGCGCCTTTTACTGCCAGCCTGAGCCTGCGTCAACGTATTACTACCCCCAATGCCAATAAAGATGTCGAACACGTCGAAATAGATCTCAGTGGCTCCGGTATCCACTATCAACCTGGGGATGCGCTGGGCGTGTACTATCAGAACGCAGACACACTGGTAGACAAAATTTTGCAACATACACAGGTCGATAAAGCAGCATCAGTACGGCTGAGCGATGGTCGCGAAATACCCGTTGCACAGGCATTACAGCAGGAGCTCGACATTACCCAAAACACACCAGCGCTGGTTCAGGCCTATGCGCAGCAGATACAGAATACAGAGCTTAATGAAATCATTGCTGATGCCGAGGCACTCAGACAGCTGATTGCCACCACCCCGCCGGTGAGTCTGCTGGCTACCTACCCCCATGTACTCAGCGCACAAGCACTGCACGACCTGTTTCGTCCACTGACCCCGCGCCTGTATTCCATTGCTTCCAGTCAGGACGAAGTTGGCGAAGAAGTCCATTTAACGGTCGGCGTGGTACGCTTCAGCCAACGAGGGCAGCAATACACCGGCGGTGCCTCCGGTTTTCTGGGAGAACACTTGCAAGAGGGCGAACCTGTACGCGTATTTATCGAAGAAAACCACCGCTTCCGCTTACCTGAAGATAGCGCTACGCCTATTATCATGATTGCCGCCGGCACCGGTATCGCACCATTCCGTGCATTTATGCAGCAGCGCGACGCTGACGGTGCCAGTGGCGACAACTGGCTGTTTTTTGGGAATCAGAAATTTACCGATGATTTCCTTTATCAGGCTGAATGGCTGCAATACCGCAAAAACGGATTGCTGACACGTTACGATTTCGCATGGAGCCGGCAGGCTAATGAAAAAATCTATGTGCAGCACAAACTGCGTGAACAAGCCGCCGATATCTGGGCATGGCTGCAACGCGGAGCACATATCTATGTGTGTGGCGATGCCACTAAAATGGCGCGAGATGTAGAGCAAGCGCTCTTAGACATTGTGTCAGCACAAGGGCAGCTTAGCACCGAAGACGCCGATGAATACCTGAGTGAACTTAGACAAGAGCAGCGATATCAGCGCGATGTCTATTGAAACTTGCATCATTCTGGTAATAAAAATTCAACTATCCTAATCAAACCCGTTAATATGTCGTGGTAGCCAACCATATTACTGGGCAGTATTATGCTTTATTCATACCAGATGTATGTCTGGATACTGGGATTATTATTACTATCTTGGATACTGTTCGGTTCACGGCTGTTTGCTTTTATGGATGCAGCCGAAGACCGGCGCGTTGAACGGTTGGATGGCCTACGCTTTATACTGGCATTTAGCGTCGCTATGCACCATTTTGTTTATAGTTACCATTATCTACATGGTCAACCATGGACACCAGCGGTATTTAGCCATAATCAGCTCAATCTCCGTATGGGTCCTTTCGGCGTCAGCTTATTTTTTATGCTTTCAGGCTACCTGTTTGCCCGAAGCAGTCCGGCTTCATGGCTGACGTTTTACCGCAAGCGCTTCCTGCGCATCGCCCCGCTGTTTTATCTGTCCTCCGCCTGTTGCGTACTGCTGGCACTGTATCTGCAACGGCACACATTCGTCAGCCGCGATATGCTGCTAAACCTATATTACTGGTTTGATGCCGGCATCAGCGGCAGCAAACCCGCCCTGTTTGGCATGCAGGATGCGCGCCTAATAAACGCTGGTGTAGCATGGAGCTTATACTGGGAATGGGCTTTCTATTTCTCCCTGCCATTGTGGTGTCTCCTACGCCAGAAAACTGGTCTGTTACCATTGGCATTGGTTGCCTTATTTATCTCAGCTTATGGACTTGCTGCATTCAATGTACAAAAAGCATATTTTATTGCCTGCTTTGCCGTCGGCGTACTTGCCAGAGCGGTGTCCGACACCGTACAAGCACCCAAAAAAATGTGTGATTACGGGAGTGTGTTTATTCTGCTGCTGATTTTTAGTATCACAAATGGCCTCTACCAAATCAGCTTTCTCCCCTTGTATGGATTACTGTTTATCCTCATCGCGTTGGGTGGTGATCTATTCGGATTATTGCGATTAAAAGCCTTTGTGCGGCTGGGTGATGCAAGCTACAGCATTTATCTGCTGCACGGAATAGGTTGGTTTTGTCTGAATAAAACCATTCAGCTTAATACAATTAACTTGAGTCAGACCGAATACACTTTATTGGCTACAGTGGTATTGGTAAGTGTATTAATTATCTGCACACTCACTTATCAGTATATTGAAAAACCTTTTATGGCCTTAGGCCGGCGTAAATCGCCGTGGTTGAAACAATAAAGTTCTTACACCAATAAACAAACCGTCCGAAATAGCTTAACTATTTCGGACGGTTTGTTTTTATAAAGTCGCAGGAATTGTCTACACGTATTAATTATCCCTATGCTGACTATCAGAATTTTGCAAAGTATCGTGCACATGCTGCTCCGCACTATGTGCATCATATGGCGTGTCTGTAGCTGCATTATTGCGTGGATCGAGCTCAGCGGTCATCGGCCCCACATTACCCGATACCGGTACATAAACACTGCGCTGGGAAACCGGTACAGAGGGCTGCATAAACGCGTAAATTGCCAGTAAAGCAGCCATAATTGCATAAACGCTATAAAAACCGAAATGGTTAAATAGCTGCATCATTGTACCCAGAAGCAATGGTGCCACCAATGAACCCAGACCATACACAAACAGCAGGCAGCGGTTAACTTCCACCGTATTCATATTGGCTGGCAGTACATCATTGGCTCGTGCAAGCCCCAGAGCATACATGGGAAAGCCACTGCAACCGATGGCCAGCGCAATCAAACATTGTGCCCAGATATTGCCTGGTAGAATGAGTAACAGCATCATGCCACTGATTGCTGCTGTTGTGGCGACACAGGCGCAGCCGAAAATGGTGCGCGGACGGCCAAATTTATTTGAGAGCCACGCAATAAATAGCTGAATCGTGAAGCCGCCCACCATTGCTGAGCCCAGAAAAAGAGAAACCTTAGGCAAACTGTAGCCCAGTTTCAGCATAAAAACCGAGCCCATGGTAAAAAAGCCATTGATGAATATGCCGGCCATAAAGCAGGCTATCCACGCCAGCGGTACGATCGATAGCACATGCGGTAGACTAATCCGCTCTCGCTTTGGAATCTCCGGCTGCTTCATTCTGGTTAGCCCTACCGGCAGCGTCGCCGCTATCACCAATATTGCTGCCAGCGTAAAGATGTTATTACTGGACATATTCAGACTCAGCAGCAAGACACTGGTAGCAGAAGAAATGTAATACACCACTTCATATAAGGCCAGTATCTTAGCGCGTGTCTGTGGCACACTACGCGCCGTAAACCAGCTTTCCACCACCATCAGCAAACTGTAATGACAAAACCCCAATACAGCACGCAGCACACCCCACATCCACAGCTGTTCCACCATCAGATGGGCGAGGGCGGCAATGGCAAACAGCGCACCAAAAACACTGAAGCTGCGAATATGACCAACACGCGAAATAATACGGTGGGAGACAATGGCGGATATAGTACCACCAATAAAAAAGCCAGCATTCAGCACCCCAATGGTGATATTACTGACTCCCATCTGGGACAGTTTCACCCCAGCCGAATTCAGAAACAGCCCGTAACCGGAAAACAGAAAAAAAATCGAACCGTACAAAGACAGAAACTGACGTGTATGCATGCTGATACCGAAAATTAAACAATTGCCAAGCCTGACATAAAACAGCTGTCAGTGTAAAGCTTGTTGCAAGCAGAATAAACGTTAAATTAACAGACAATGTAATGACCGCTCATACACCAGCCCCTGCTACAGCATGTATCACGCCTGAAGTTTAACCGCGCTTAATAATCGTTAGCATCGGCTGTAAGCAGTCTTAGTATGCAAACAAAAACCTAATTTTTCAAATACAGACAAACAGATACCGCCTGATGGCCATTTATGTTTAGTAAATCAGGGCAATCGTGTCTAATACCTAATTTTTTCCCATTTGTGATCACTAGGTTCGCTCCATCAGCGCGAAAGTAAAACCATAATTTTGCGTTTTGTTGTTCTTATTACATATGTCTGACACTGGACAAAGATACAATAATTAATAAAGCAGCAAAGCAGATAATAAAAGGGTAAACGCAGTAGATTGAGTTAGTGAATCTGAAAGCTATCAGCACCCGACCCACACGATTTGCCAATCCGTACTCAACAGTGACAGCATTGGTAATAAATGATTAGCCGGTACATGGCTGCTAGAGAAAAAGTAGCCAGAGCAAAAAATTTAGAAAGATACAAGGGCACATCAGACAACCGATAAGCCGGGTTCTGTCGTGGACAGTCATTCATCTGGGCGACACATTACTGTGCCGCTCAAGCAACCTACCCGAATGCTCGGCGAGCAGCGTCAGCGCATTCTGTTTGGTCTTGCTCCGAATGGGGTTTGGCCTGCTACACGTTGTTACCAACGGCACGGTGCGCTCTTACCGCACCATTTCACCCTTACCTGTGCTATGAAACATAGCCATCGGCGGTTATGCTTTCTGTTCCACTTTCCGTCGCCTCATGGCGCCCGGCTGTTAGCCGGCATTCTGCTCTGCGGAGCCCGGACTTTCCTCCATGCACTTAAAAGTACACAGCGACTGTCTGGTATGCTGATGTGCCGGCGCGATTTTAACACAAACCCTCAAAGCTGATTTATATTTCAGATTATGTATAATGATTTCATTCATCATTATTCCTGCCGTCCCCGCAGCGTGTACCGCCGCTTTGGCACCATTATGCAGAAAGTTTATGCAGTATGTTACTGAACCGATTCTTCAGCTGGTTTGAAAACCGCATTGATGCATACCCTGAAACCTTGCCGCAGCCGCCAAAAAAAGGTGTACTGCCATTTATCTGGAGCTGTCTAGAAGGCGCGCGGCTGTGGCTACTGGTGATGGTTATAATGACCATAGGTACTGGGATACTAGAAGCACTGGTGTTTCGCTTTCTCGGCACCGTTATCGATTGGCTGGGGGCGTATGCACCGGCCAGATTGTGGCCGGAAAAAGGCCACGAACTGCTGCTAATGGCAGCGGTCATGGTGTTCAGCATATTCTGGTCTTTCCTATCTTCCAACGTACAGTTTCAGACGCTTCAGGGTGCCTTTCCGATGCGCCTGCGCTGGAATTTTCATCGTCTGATGCTTGGCCAAAGCATGGGTTTTTATCAAGACGAATTTGCCGGACGCGTGTCAGCTAAAGTGATGCAAACGGCCTTGGCGGTGCGCGACACTGTGATGTCAGTAGCCAATATGCTGGTGTATGTGCTGGTGTATTTCGTCACCAGCGGCATCATACTGGCCGGTATGGACGGTTGGCTGTTGCTACCCTTTATCATGTGGATTGTGCTGTTTGTACTGGTATTGCGCTTTCTGATTCCGCGCCTATCCAAAACGGCACAGCAGCAGGCAGATGCACGCAGCCTGATGACCGGACGCATCACCGATGCCTATACTAACATTGCCACCGTGAAACTGTTTTCTCACAGCGCGCGTGAAGCAGCTTATGCCAAAGCTTCCATGCAGGAGTTTCTGGTTACAGTGAATGCTCAGATGAGGCTGGCAACTTTGCTAGACAGCCTGAGTACCGCCATCAATATTTTATTGGTGGTCAGCTCAGCTGGTCTGGGCATCTGGCTATGGATAAACGGGCAAGTGGGAGTCGGCGCCATTGCCACCGCTACGGCTATGGCCTCACGCATCAATGGGCTGTCACGCTGGGTAATGTGGGAAAGTGCGCGCCTGTTTGAAAACATTGGTACCGTTGAAGACGGCATGAACATCTTATCCCGTCCTCATGCCATAGTCGACAAACCTAAAGCTTTGCCATTAAAAGTAAACCACGGCGCCATTGATTTTGAGCATGTCAGCTTTGCCTACAGTGCTGACAAACCCCTATTAAACGATTTTAATCTGCACATCCGCGCAGGCGAAAAAGTCGGTCTGGTCGGACGTAGTGGTGCAGGTAAAACCACACTTACTAACCTGTTACTGCGGTTTTATGACGTGCAGAGTGGGCGCATTTTAATAGACGGGCAGGATATCCGCGATGTCACACAAGACAGTTTGCGTGCTGCACTAGGGCTCGTTACACAGGATACATCGTTGCTGCACCGTTCCGTGCGGGACAATATTGTCTATGGCCGCCCTGATGCTTCTGAATCAGCCATGCAGCAGGCGGCACAGCAGGCCGCTGCAGACGGCTTTATTCCGGCTCTGAGCGATGCCCGAGGACGACATGGCTATGATGCACACGTCGGAGAGCGTGGTGTGAAACTGTCCGGTGGCCAACGTCAGCGCATTGCTATTGCGCGGGTGATTTTAAAAGATGCGCCGATTCTGCTGTTAGATGAAGCCACCAGCGCCCTAGATTCAGAAGTAGAAGCCGCAATTCAGGAAAACCTGACCCGTCTGATGCAGGGCAAAACTGTAGTGGCTATTGCCCATCGCCTATCAACCATTGCCGCCATGGATCGACTGATTGTCATGGACAAAGGACAGATAGTCGAGCAAGGCACCCATAGCGAGCTGCTGGCTCGAAACGGTGTTTATGCCATGTTGTGGCAGCGCCAGAGCGGCGGTTTTTTGCCTGAGAACTAAATATAACCAGTGCACCACAACTCTTTTCGTTAACATATAACTGTTCTACAATGGCTGCAATTGATTTTGAATAATTAACGCTATAACAAGGAGAAGTCGTATGGATGTCCATACACAGTCACAACTGATTCAAACATTACAGGGGATAGTTGGTAACGAGCACACCCTTACTGATCCTGCGCACACCTTGCCATACCGGCAGGGTATTCGGTTTGGTGTGGGCAATGCGTTAGCCGTCGTGCTTCCGGGCACACTGGTTGAACAGTGGCGTGTGTTAAAAGCCTGTGTCGAAGCCGATGTAATTGTTATAACCCAATCTGCCAATACCGGGCTCACCGGTGGTTCCACACCGGATGGCAACGATTACGACCGGCCAATTGTGATAGTCAGCACCCGTCGGCTGGATGGTATTCAGGTGATTGAAAATGGTGAACAAGTCGTGTGTCTGCCTGGCAGTACCCTCTACCGGCTGGAAAAAGAACTGAAAAAATACCAGCGCGGCCCGCATTCAGTGATTGGTTCATCCTGTATCGGAGCTTCAGTAATGGGTGGCGTCTGCAATAACTCTGGCGGTTCGCTTATTCAGCGTGGCCCCGCTTATACCCAGATGGCGGTTTTCGCCCAGCTAGATGAAAACAGCCAGCTACATCTGGTTAATCACCTTGGCATAGAGCTGGGAGACGATCCCGAAACCATTCTGACTAATCTGCAAAACCGCCATTACACCGAAAAAGATATCAAACGCGATGCAGGTATGGGGCATGACCACGACTACCGTAACCACGTACGCGAAATTGATGCCGACACACCAGCGCGCTTTAACGCCGATCCTGCGCGCCACTATGAAGCTTCCGGCAGTGCCGGTCGTCTTATGGTTTTTGCCGTACGTCTGGATACATTCCCACTGGAAAAAAACTCTGCCGTATTCTACATCGGCAGTAATGATACTCATGAGCTAGACGACATCCGTCGCCATATTCTCGGTACCTTTAAAAATCTGCCGGTATCCGGCGAATACATGCACCGCGAAGCTTTTGATATCGCTGCTGTATACGGCAAAGACATATTTGTAGCCATCCAGAAATTCGGTACCGATGCGATGCCGCGTCTGTTTGCCTTCAAGAATTTCGTCGACCGCACCATGGCCAAAATTCCGTTTTTTCCCAAGAATTTCTCTGACCATTTTGCCGTATTCATCTGTAAATTCCTGCCCCAGCACTTACCGCAGTCCATCCGCGATTATCGAGACCGTTATGAGCATCACCTAATATTGAAAATGGCAGATGAAGGCATTGCCGAAGCTGAAGCATTTTTAAAAAACTTTTTTGAGCAGAAAAGCGGCAGCTATTTCCGCTGTAACGAAAAAGAAGCAGAAGCTGCCATGCTGCATCGTTTTGCCGCGGCTGGCGCCGCTACTACCTACCGCAATGTGCACAGCGATACCGTAGAAAACATTGTTGCACTGGATGTGGCTTTGCGCCGCAATGATACAGAATGGTTTGAAACCTTACCTGACAGCATCAATCAGCACTTTATCCATAAAATGTACTACGGCCACTTCTTCTGCCATGTATTCCATCAGGATTACATCGCCAAAAAAGGAACCGACTGCAATAAAGTTGAAGACGAAATGCTGGTACTGCTGGATCAACGTGGTGCACAATATCCGGCCGAACACAATGTCGGACACCTGTATCATGCCAAGCCGGAATTAAAAAAATTCTATCGTCAACTCGATCCAACCAACAGCTTCAATCCCGGTATCGGCAAAACCTCGAAAAAGAAATACTGGGCGTAAACTTTTCCCCTCTCAGCCACCGGCCGACAATATCGGACGGTGGTTTTTTTTCAGCCGCGAAACTGGTTGCCATATTCTGCACATATTTATGAATGTTATTCATAAGCCTATAAACATCACAACACTTAATCCGCACATACACACAGAGTAAGCTGCGTCAAACGACATCTTTGGTTTAACAGACATAAAGGAAAGAAACATGCAGCAACGTTATCTCGGTAAAAACAGGCTAGCCGTATCTGCTCTGGGGCTAGGGTGTATGGGATTAAGTCATGGCTACGGACCAGCTACAGACATTCCTCAAGCCATCGAGCTGATTCGGGCTGCCGTGGCACAAGGTGTCACTTTCTTCGATACCGCCGAAGTTTACGGACCGTATCTCAACGAAGAGCTAGTGGGGCAAGCATTAAAACCTTATCGTCAGCAAGTGGTGATTGCCACCAAATTCGGTTTCACATATGGAGACGACAACAAACAGCAAATACTAAACAGTCATCCTGAAACCATACGCAAGACCGTAGAAGGTTCCTTGAGGCGCCTACAGACAGATGTTATCGATCTGCTGTATCAGCATCGCGTTGATCCAGATGTACCGATTGAAGATGTGGCCGGAACAGTCAAAGATTTGATTGCAGAAGGTAAAGTAAAACATTTTGGCATGTCTGAGGCCGGTGCCGCCACTATTCGCCGTGCTCATGCCATACAACCGCTTACCGCCCTGCAAAGCGAGTACTCCATGTGGTGGCGGGAGCCGGAAAAAGAAATCATCCCCCTACTGGAAGAGCTTGGCATAGGTCTGGTGCCATTCAGTCCACTTGGTAAAGGTTTCCTGACCGGTACCATCAATGCTTCCACTGTATTCAGTGCCGATGATTTCCGCCGGCGTGTACCCCGTTTTGCTCCAGAAGCACTGGCCGCTAATGAAAAACTTGCCGCTCTGGTACAGAAACTGGCACAGGCTCATCAGGCCACCGCTGCCCAGATTGCACTGGCCTGGCTGCTGGCACAAAAACCATGGATTGTTCCGATACCGGGCACCACCAAACAAGAGCGTTTGAAAGAAAATCTGGGTGCTGCTGATATTCAGTTGTCTGCAACAGACATAGCTGATATCAATCAGGCGCTTAATCAAATTGCCGTAGTTGGTGACCGGTATCTTCCCGAGCAACAAGCTCGAGTAGGACGCTGACCCACCAACCAAATAAGGAGCATCGCCGCTCCTTATTTTGTCAGCCGTAAAGCATCAATCATCAGCGCAAAGGCCCGTGGATGCCTCTGCCGGCTCGGATAATACAAGTAATAACCAGGAAAAACTGGGCAATAGTCTTTCAGTACCTGAATCAGCTCACCATTAGCCACCATCTGCGATACCATATCATCCGGCACATAAGCCACCCCAAATCCGGATAATGTTGCATCAATGCGTTCCGGTAGCTGATTAAAAGTAAGCTGGCCGTTTACCTTAACCCGCATCGGCCGGCCATCCTGAATAAATTCCCACTGGTATAACTTATTGGCGCTAGGTAAACGCACATTGATACACTGATGGTGCTGCAAATCAGCCGGTGTAGCGGGCATTCCATGTTTCTCAAAATATTCAGCCGTCGCCACCACAGCAAAGCGTATATCATCACTCAGCCTCACCGCCACCATATCTTTATCAACACTCTCCCCTAAACGCACTCCAGCATCAAAACCATTCTGCACAATATCCACAAACTGATTATCAATAAACAGTTCTACATTAATCTGTGGATACTGCTTCAAAAACGGTTTCAGTCTCGGCCACAGCACACTGTGAGCAGCATGTTCACTGACAGACAGTCGAATATAGCCACTAGGTGTACCATTTTGTTCAACCAGACTTTGCAAAGTCTGCTCCAACTCATCTAAGCGCGGTTGCAGACTAGCAATAATCTGTGCACCCAGAGCTGTAGGCGCCACACTGCGAGTTGTCCGCGTTAAAAGACGAATCTGTAATTTTTGCTCCAGCACCTTAATCGCATGGCTAAGCGCAGACTGCGAAATACCCAGCTTACTTGCCGCGCGGGTAAAACTTCTTTCTTCGGCAATGGTTAATAAATATTGAAATTCATTGAAATGTTCTTTAAGTATTTCCATTTCTCACCCTGCATAGCGCACATTTTATTTTTTAAATATTGATAAACAGAAACCACAAACAGCGCACACGCGCATCTACAGCATTAGTAAATCATCCAGCGGCGATAAAAACCGTTCAAAAATAAAAAGCCTTTGCCGCCTAAAGAAGCTTTGAACCGGCTAAGTTCTGAAACAGCAAGCGCATACACTTAAAATCCGTGTACAATACCCGCAGCCACAGCCTGCCGCAGCAGGCTGTTAATTTATCATATCAGGCCAGCACTGTTGTGACAGGATAAACATACCTGTATGCAGACGTAGTCATCTGCTCTACGGTGCACACCAATTAGGACGACTCAACAATGGAAAGCCAAAGCAACATCAGCGAGCTGGAGCGCCTGCATCTGGATACCGACCACATCTGTGCGCTTGTAGCGACCCTGTTACCGGTTGCTGAGCATATTCATTCTCCCACCCAGTCCTATTTACAGACTCCGGAACAAAAACAGGCTCTGAACGAGCTAATAGACGCCCTGCATGAGCTTCATCCGGCGGACATGGCTACCTTGCTCGAATCTCTACCATTACAGGAGCGTATGCTGGTATGGCGGTTGGCTACCCCGACAGAAGACGGCGAAGTATTACTCGAAGTATCGGATCCAGTACGCGAAACTCTGATTGAAAACATGGCGCAGCAGGAGCTGTTGGCCGCGGTTGGCAATCTGGACGCCGACGAGCTGGCCGAACTGGCACCCGATTTACCTAAAGAAGTTGTTTACGAAGCCTTAAGTAGTCGCGATGAAGAAGAGCGGGCACAAATTACCTCAGCCATGTCGTTCGAAGACAATCAGGTCGGCGCCCTCATGGATTTTGAGCTGGTCAGCATCCGCGCAGATGTGACCTGTGAAGTGGTACTACGCTATCTTCGGCGCTTTGAACGCCTGCCCGACCATACCGACAAAATCTTCGTAGTCGATAACTATGATGTCCTACAAGGCGTCCTGCCCATACGTAGTCTGCTGGTTGCTGACCCTGATTTACTCGTATCCAGCGTCATGGCCGATGATGTGGTAACTTTTCGTCCAGAAGATGATGCCGAAGAAGCCGCTGCCGCGTTTGAACGTTACGATTTGGTTACCGCACCTGTGGTAGACAACAACCTTAAACTTATCGGCCGCATCACCGTAGATGAAATGGTAGACGTTATTCGCGAAGAATCCGAAAACGACATGCTGAACATGGCCGGTTTGCGCGAAGAAGAAGACCTGTTTGCCCCCGTTATCGACTCCGTCAGAAACCGCTGGATATGGCTAGCTGTTAACCTATGTACCGCTTTTATCGCCAGCCGTGTGATTGGCATGTTTGAAAATTCAATTGAAAAAATCGTTGCACTGGCTACCCTCATGCCGATAGTAGCCGGCATAGGCGGCAATTCCGGCAATCAGACCATCACCATGATTGTGCGTGCCATGACTTCCGGCCAGATAAGCAACAGTCAGGCGTGGCGGCTGCTGCGTAAAGAAGAGGGCGTCGCACTAGTAAACGGCCTGATATGGGGTTCAGTAATGGGGCTCGTGTCCTATTTTCTCTATCACAGCATCGGTATAGGACTGGTGATGGTAGCGGCAATGACGCTGAATTTGTTACTGGCAGCCACCGTTGGAGTACTAATTCCAGTGTGTATGCAGAAATCCGGCCGTGATCCCGCGCTTGGTAGCAGCGTGCTGATTACCGCAGTTACCGATTCCGGCGGGTTTTTTATCTTCTTGGGGCTGGCAACCTTATTCTTGTTGTAAATCGGCTGTAACAGAATATGACCAAACCCAATACCCCAGTTACCCTAGAAAGTTGGTTAAACAACTCCGGTCTGCCGCGGTTGGAAGCACGCATGCTGCTCCAGCACGTACTGACAATAAGCCATAGCCACATAATAGCCCATGGCACACGGCTTCTTAGCAACAGCGAGTTGGCAAGTTTGAATCAACTGTGCCAGCGAAGACTAGCAGGCGAACCTCTGGCCTATCTACTCGGTTGGCGCGAATTCTATGGCCGGCGTTTTCAGGTTTCAGAAGCAGTGCTGATTCCTCGTCCAGAAACAGAACATCTTGTCGACGCAGTACTGGCGCATTTGCCGGCACAGGGCACCCTTTGGGATTTAGGTACCGGCAGTGGTGCCATCGCCGTAACCATAGCCTGCGAACGACCTGATGCACAAATATGGGCGGCAGACATCAGTGAGGAAGCACTGGCAGTCGCACAAGCCAATGCCAGCGCGCTGCAAGCGCAAGTGCGGTTCGGGCAGGGTTCATGGTATCAGGCACAGCCGCAGCCAGCGCCCCACAGCGTGGATGTCATTGTCTCCAATCCTCCCTATATCGACGCCCAAGACCCGCATTTGCAGCAGGGTGATTTACGTTTTGAACCGCAGCAAGCACTTACAGATAATCACAATGGTCTGAGTGCTTTCGAAACCATTATTGCCGGCGCCAAAGATTTTCTGCGGGCGGATGGATGGTTGCTATTCGAGCACGGATATGATCAAGGGGAGGCAGTGCGAAATATATTATCGCAGTATAAATTCAGAAAAATCCAGACGCTTGCCGATTTGGCCGGTCTGGACAGAGTGACATTGGGACAGATAAAGAGCGAAGCACCATAATCAACTATTCACATATAAAACCATTAGGCCATAGAAAAGATTCTATGGCCTAATAGCTAGTATAATTACCAGTATATAAACAATTTGTGCTTAGAACAGACTAACAATAAACAGCATTAGTGAAGTAACAAAGTTAATAAATGGCTGCAAAATAAACATCAGCAAACCACTGATAATCAAAAATAAAATTATCCACGTTCCATATGGAGCCAGCTTTCGATACTGCATCGAAGCGCGGGGTGAGAGAAAACTATCAATAAACTGAGCACCCGGTTGAGGCGGAATCGGTAGCAGGCTGAAAAAGCAAAATACCGCATTAAACCGAATACCCATTAACCCCATTAGCGCCATCGGTTTTTGAAAATATTCAGGTACCCACTGACTGATAATCATCACAACTGCCCAGCATAGACACATCAGAAGATTAGCAAGCGGGCTGGCAATGGCTACCAAACGTTCACCTTTACGTCTGTTTCTAAAATTGCGTGGATCAATCGGCACCGGCTTAGCCCAGCCAACCATCAAATAGCCCTGTAAAACAATCATCGTGAATATTGGAATAATAATGGTGCCAACAATATCAATGTATTTGGCCGGATTCAGGCTTAGCCTGCCCATTGTTTCTGCTGTACGGTCACCACAAAAACGTGCCATATACCCACATGCTGCTTCAGAGAGCGTAATGGCCAGTAAAATAGGCAGAATTGCCAGAACAAAATAAGCCCAATCAAAGTTTTGCAAGGTAAAATCCTTCAGATGCTAAAATAAACAACCACTGTGGGTAAAACATAGTACCAGCTTGTCCATTACAAACCAAATACAGCAACATTCCCCTTACCAGCTCGTACCAGATCAATTCCATCGGTCATATCAATTACCGTAGTCGGCTCTGTACCACACCAACCGCCATCAATCACCAGATCAACCTCATGTTCCAGCTGGTCACGAATCTCATAAGGGTCAGTTAAGGGTTCATTTTCATGGGGCAGCATCAGTGTGCACGACAGCATCGGCTCCCCCAGATTCTGCAATAGCGCCAAAGCAATCCGGTTGTCCGGTACCCGCAACCCAATAGTTTTACGTTTCGGATGCAGCGTGCGCGCCGGTACCTCTTTAGTGGCTTGCAAAATAAAAGTATAACTACCCGGAGTAGAAGATTTCAGCAGCCGGAACTGACTGTTATCCACTTTGGCGTAAATACCTAGCTGACTCAGATCATGACACATCAACGTCAGATGGTGTTTCTGGTCAATACCACGGATACGCAGAATCCGTTCCATTGCCTCCTTATTACCTAGCTGACAGCCCAACGCATAACAGGAATCAGTTGGATAAACAACCACACCACCATGGCGTACAATATCCGCTGCCTGTGCAATCAAACGTTCCTGCGGATTGTCAGGATGAATAGCAAAAAACTGAGCCATACACGTCTTCCTTATTTCACATTTATTACAATAAAGAGCTATTCTAAACACAAGCCTGTCAAACTGACAGGTAAAATATGCCAATTGCTGATAAAGAAACATGACTGACCGTAAAGCGGTACAGCCAGCATAAAATGGCGCTGCAAAATTTACAGAATTTAAAGGGGAAATTCATCATGCAGCTTGAAGTTATCCTGAGAAATTTACTTGAATAACCGGTCGAAGCCATCGTCAACATATGGAATCGCAATATTATTCCGTGATGGTTACTGTTGCCGCAGGGGGGTATCCGGTGCCATCAGGAAAAAAGCCGGCTATGCCCCTTTTCGCGAACTTGGCCGAACAGGTGCACTTAAATTAGGTTACGCAGTGGTAACCAGTGCCGGTAAATTGCCTTATCAAGCCATTATCCACGTAGCCGGTATCAACATGTTCTGGCGTGCCAGTGCCTATTCAATTCGTACTTCAGTTATTTCTGCCATGCACATAGTCAATACCCGCAATTATACTTCAGTCGCCTTTCCTCTGATTGGTGCCGGCTCAGGTGGCTTTAGTCCAGAGCAGGCACTGCGGCTTATGCAGGAAACATTTTTACTGATTGATACTAACGCATTGGTAATGATTGTAAAATATGTGTCCCCTAAATCACATTAGTAGAAAAATTATCTAATGTTAAATCAAATTACAATCATCCGAGCAACATCAGAACAGCTTGATGATGCCATCAAGCTTTTTACCAGCTATCGGCAGTTCTATGGCCTGACGGACAAACAGACAGCAAGCAGAAATTTTATTCAAGAAAGACTGGAAAAGCAGGATTCCGCCATCTTCATTGCCTATGATCAACAACAAGCTTGCGGGTTTGTACAGCTATATTTTTCCTTTTCTTCATTATCCGTATCGCCCACAATCATACTCAATGACCTATATGTCCCTGAAAACCACAGACAAAAAGGCATTGCCACACAACTGATGCAATACGTCACAAAATTTGCACGTGATAATGGCTACAGTGGTATTTCATTGTGTACCGCCAACGACAACCACAAGGCAAGGGCCCTATATGAACAGGCTGGCTATCAGATTGATGAACAATTTGTTTATTATTTTTTAAACTTAAAATAAGGCCAACAAGTGTGCCGAATCAGCCTGAAAGTGGTGAAACAGCCACAACGCACCAGCCGACCAGAAAAAAACAACTGAATATTTGACGGCCAGTAGAAGCTGATTTAAAGTACCGCACTCATCAAATTATTCATATTGCAACGGAAAGGAATCATTATGTTTGTACTACCTATCCCTTGCAGGTCAATCCAGGGCTAATCACCTCCTGATCCTTGGCTTCGGCCTGCCAATTTCTTTACAGCACGTTATTCCTGTTCATTTCTAATAAACAAGGATGACAACGCCTGCTTATTATTTAAATAAAATAAATTGGAATGGATCAGAATGGGCAATTCTATTCAGCAGCCGTCTGCCGGCATCACCCTCATTGTCACCCCCGAACTGTGGTTAGAGGGCGAAGCCGTCCGGCAACTACACACAACAGCAGCACTGCCTGACATCAGCTATGCAGCCGCTATGCCGGATATTCATCCCGGCCGCGGCTATCCCGTTGGCGCTGCTTTTTTTACTACACAACTTATTTATCCAGCACTGATTGGCGGCGATATTGGCTGCGGCATGTCATTATGGCAAACATCACTTAAAACCCATGCCATGAATCAGGCCAAACTAATCAAACAACTGGGCAATCTAGACCAGCCACTGAGTGCATCAGAATGTATCAGCCTCTGGCCAGATATACAGCCGCTACAACAGCATAACTTTGCATCCGGCACCATAGGCGGAGGCAATCATTTTGCCGAATTACAAATGTTGGATACCATTTATGTAGCGGAAATCGCCAAACAAATCGGTTTAAATAAGCAGCACCTGCAACTAATGGTACACAGTGGTTCCCGCGGACTCGGTGGTGCGATTCTGGACAAACACATCCGTCAGTATGGTCATCAGGGCTTAATCGCAGACAGTGAAGCCGGTAAATCCTATCTGACACAGCACAATCAGGCACTGGCCTATGCACGGCAAAATCGGGAACTGATTGCCCGCCGTATACTGACAAATCTGCGTGCACGAGGGCAAAAACTAGCAGACATCAGCCACAACTTTATCGAAGCGGCCTGCATCCATGGCGAAAGCGGCTGGCTGCACCGTAAAGGTGCAGCACCTGCTACCCAAGGGCTAGTCGTGATACCGGGTTCGCGCGGCGATTACAGCTATCTGGTTCAACCATTGGATACCCCAATCGCCCTTTACTCCCTCGCACATGGTGCAGGACGCAAATGGCAGCGTTCAGCCTGCAAAGGCAGACTATCCCGACGTTATACCGCCGAACAGCTAAGCCGTACTGTCCATGGCAGCCGTGTGATTTGTGCTGACCGTGAACTTATCTATGAAGAAGCACCGCAGGCCTATAAATCAATCGACAGCGTCATTACTGCCATGGTGCAGGCTGAATTAATCCGGCCAATAGCTCGTTTCAAGCCAGTTATCACCTATAAAGTAAAAACGGAGAAAAAATAATGCTGCTTTTACAATTATCAGCGGCTTACGGACCGGCTGAATGCTGTCTGGCCGTAGCAAAAGCACTGGCACGCCTGCAACACGAAGCCATAGAGATTCAGGTTGAAATAGACATATTGGAGCAAGAACAGTCAAAGCATGGACTTCACTCAGTACTGCTTGCTCTTAATGGTGAGCTAGAAAGATCCTTAGCTAAACAGTGGGTGGGAACCATTCAATGGATTTGTCCCAGCCCCTACCGCCCAAAACACAAACGTAAAAACTGGTTTATCGGAGCCGCGTGTTACGAGACAATTACTCAGCATCAATCTGATGAAATTATCTTTGACACCATGCGTGCCTCCGGTGCGGGAGGTCAGCATATTAACAAAACAGAATCGGCTGTCCGAGCCACCCACCTAGCCAGCGGTATCAGCGTAAAAATCCAGACTGCACGTAGCCAACATACCAATAAAAAACTGGCTGTTCTACTGCTACAACACAAACTGGCGCAACAGAAACAACAGTTATACGCCAAACACAAAGCAGAGCGTCATCACCACCATCATCAAATAGCGCGCGGAAATCCCACACGAATATTTATCGGACAGGATTTCAAACCTTTATAATGTTTTAGACCAGTGCATCCATCGTCTATAAAGCTGATTACTTTATTTTCATAGTACACAACTGAGCTTACAGCACATAAGCTCAGTTGAATTAATTAAACCAAAGAAAGAGATAATCAAAAAAGTGTTTTTCTGTGGGGTAGGAGAGTCAGACAACAAAAAATAGTTGTGTAACATTTCTCCATATACCTGAAAAAAGTAATTAAAGCAAAACGAATAGCATGATTCATTTCACATTCTGATTTATTCACTCTATCGAATAAAATGTTTAGCACAATCAAAGATTCTTGCCTCAATTCATTCGATTTAATCCACAATGTTACGGTGATAAATACGCATCAGTACAAAAACCAGTCAGCTTAGCAGTGATAATAATATTGAGCACAGAAATCACCGACTACAGATTCAGATAAACCCTCTCACACAAAAATCTAGTCAATAAAGAAATGTTTAGCGTCAATCTGATAATATTGTGCCAGTGTCAATGCGCCAAAAGATAGCAATTTACAGGAAAAGTACTGGAGAAATATATGCTGACAGGAAGCTGTTTATGTACTGCAATCCAATACCAGATTGCCATGAGTGACCAAATTGAAAAAATGGTCTTCTGCCACTGTCAACGCTGCCGCAAATGGAGTGGTTCCGCATTTAATTCAGCGGTTCAAATAAACAGCGATGCTTTCACAATCCTATCAGGTCGGGATAAGCTAAAAAAATTTTCAGTTAATGGCGTAAACCGTTTTTTCTGTTCTGAATGTGGATCAAACCTCTATACTTCACGAGACAGTATGCCAAATATTTATCGTTTGCGTGCTGGCACACTAAATACAGCAATTTACCCCCAGCAAAAAATACATATTTACACTCAATCCAAAGCAAACTGGGATTCTATCTGTGATGGTGGCTTACAATTTGACGAAAATATAATATAACGAAGAAATAAAAATATATTCAAATCACAGAGACAGCTCAGCACAAAAAAGACATAAAAATACTTGTGTTTAAACCAACACAGAAAAATTCTGTATTCAAAAAAAGAACATTTAAGGAAATTAATGTAAATAAGCCATAAAAAACAGGTGTTAACCATAGTCTGCCGCAAATATAACAGCTACAGTAAACACATCATGGTATCGATAAAACCATGATTGCAAAAACCAAAAATGCAAATCATGTTGGACTAAAGCCACCGCACAGACAAAGGAAGCCACCTTGAATCCCATCTACATCAACATCATCTTCAAAATGCTGGTCGCTTTCTGCATCCTGCTGGTGTACATCAATTTATCCGGCAAAGGTGCACTTGCCCCGATTTCAGCTATTGATCAAGTAGGTAACGTCGTATTGGGTGCAATAATCGGCGGCCCCCTATACAATCCCTCCATCAGCATCACCTTACTCATGAGCGCCTCCATTTTCTGGGCTGGCCTGTTATTACTGGTTCGTTATGCCACATTTAAACGCAGTATCGCCAAGGATTTTGTCGACGGCACATCAATCCGACTGATGAAAAACGGCATCTTACTATCACAGAATTTCCGTCAGGCCAAACTATCCATCCGAGATTTCATTATGCTGCTTCATCAGCGTGGTTATACCAGTCTGGAAATGCTCAGTGATGTCTGGTTTGAATACAATGGCCAAATGACTGTAGTAAAAAAAGGTGACCCAGCAATGGCAGTTGTTGTGATTGAAAACGGCGTTATCAATTATCCCAGTCTTGAATCTTTGGGTCATAATGAAGAATGGCTAGAAAAAGAACTAGACCGTCTAGGACAGAAACTAGATGAAGTTTTCCTAGCCGAAGTACATGAACATAAACTGTGGGTTTATCCAGATATCAAATAAACAAATTAAAATCTTATTTAAAATTCATACACACACATTCCTAGAAGATTAGTTCTTCATCAGAGCTACTTCAGCATTTCACATGTTTTCATCCAGTGTATATAGTCTCTGGCACTATTATCAATTTCTTCCTGAGTTATGCCATAACCAGCTTCAGGTTCATTATTAGCGCCATATACAGCAAATACAGATTGATAATTAGCCTGCACATAATTCATAGTTAATTCGAATGGCTTTAAAATATCTTCCAATGAAACATGAAAGCGACCTTCAGGAGCATAATCACTTTTTCTGATACCGGCAGAAACCGCCAAGCCAACTTTTTTATTCTTCAACTTAAGCCCGTTGCGCCCAAAAGCCCAACCATATGTTAAAACCTCATCTAACCATAATTTTAACAACGGTGGGCAATTAAACCAGTAAAGAGGAAACTGTAAAATCAGATTTCGGTGATTTTCAATCAAAATTTGTTCTGAAACAGCATTTATCACATTACTCAAGTAAGATGCATATAAATCATGTATCGTTACCTGATCAGCATAAACAGATAGTTCATTAATCCAGCATTGATTTACTTTAGAAGAAGCTAAATCAGGATGAGCGACAACCACCAGCGTTTCTTTCATAACAGACAATCCAAAGCTTAATAATTAACGAAATATAATAATTCACCCAAAAACTGATTCAAAGTACGGTAAATAAAGATAGATACTAACCAAAAGGGAAGTGAAAAGATGTCAGAACACCATTGCAGTGAAGAAGAGCTCGAAAATAGTGGTTTTAACTACACTCTTTCTATTATCAGGGGAAAATACAAAATACTCATTCTTTACTGGCTTAATGAAAACCAGCCAGTGATGCGTTTTAACGAACTTAAACGCCGCATCAACAGCATATCTTATAAAACCTTAAGCAACACATTAAAAGAAATGGAGCAAGACAAACTGATATTCCGAAAAGAATATCCACAAATACCGCCTAAAGTAGAATATGGATTATTAGAACGGGGAAAATCTCTGGTTCCCGTTTTAGATTTAATGTGTCAGTGGGGTAACCAGCATAAAAATGATATTTTAATATAATTATTTTTATAAATAATCTGCTTAGCAATTAAATATATGTATAAATTAATAAATTACAAGATTTACAGCCAGAGGTAATAACCATTAAGAATATATATTTTAAGAAATTTAGAATTAAATAAATTGCAGATACTTCTTGATAAACAAATACAAATAACTAGAAATCAAGAAAGTTAATCCAGAATGGAGCAAACATAAACTCAAACTTACTAGTTTAGCGCTTAGATAATGTTCACCAACAGAAAAATCCTGAATAAGAGCAAAGAGCTGTCTAGGTGAGAATGAAAAGTGCTGGCATAACCGAATAAAAGATCTTACGCATAGCTCGTATCGATTAAACACCAAAATAAAATGCCCTGTTAAAAACAGGGCATTTAAAATCTGGTTGCGGGGGCAGGATTCGAACCTACGACCTTCGGGTTATGAGCCCGACGAGCTACCATGCTGCTCCACCCCGCGTCTGGTAAGAAAGTCATTATACGCATTAACAAAACAAAGTCAACAACTAAACCTATTTTTCATACATATTTTATGATGTCGTCTGATTTGATAGATGATTTTTCCAGCAATGTACAAGGTCATAAATAGCGGTAAGAGCCGCTTTTGGGGTCAACTCATCCGGATTAAGCGCATTAAGCAGCACTGATAAATCGGCTGGCATCACAACAGCCGTATTATCCTTACCGGTGTATCTCTGGGTTACTTCATCTGACTCTTGTTCAGTTGTCTGCGTCTGAAACATATCTAATTGCGCCTGGTCACGAGACGCATGCTGTTCCAGTGTCTGCAAGTGCCGGTAAGCCGCATTCAGCGCACGTGCCGGTAGTCCCGCCAATTTGGCTACCGCAATACCATAGCTTTTACTGGCCGGCCCTGGTTCAATATGGTGTAAAAACACAATATCTTGTCCCTGTTCCAGTGCTGACAGATGCATGTTAAAAGCATGCGCATACTGTTCCGGTAGACGGGTCAATTCAAAATAATGCGTGGCAAAAAGTGTATAGCTACGATTTTTTTGCAGTAGATGTTCAGCAATTGCCTGTGCCAGCGCCAAACCATCAAAAGTAGATGTACCACGTCCTACTTCATCCATCAGCACCAAAGAACGCTCAGTTGCATGATGCAAAATATAAGCCGTTTCCGACATTTCTACCATAAAAGTAGAACGATTACCGGCCAGATCATCCGAAGCACCAATACGGGTAAAAATCTGGTCAAATTCACCCAGAGTGCAGCTATCTGCCGGTACTGGGGCTCCAATATGCGCCAGCAGGACAATCAAAGCCACTTGCCGCATATACGTAGATTTACCACCCATATTTGGTCCAGTAAGCAACATCAGACGCCGCTTATCATCCAGCTGGGTATCATTAGCGGTAAACTGACTGACCTGAGCAGCCACTACCGGATGACGTCCCTGACTAATCTGTAAACAAGGATAATTTACGAATTCAGGGAAGCAGTAATGTTCTTCATCCGCATATTTTGCCAACGTAGCCAGCACATCCAGACTGGCTGCAGCACGGGCACAGCGTTGCAATACGGGTAGTTCTGCCTGCAATTGCAGCAACAAAGCATCATATAGCTGTTTTTCCCGTGCCAGTGCATTCTGTTGCGCACTCAATACCTTTTCTTCAAAAGCCTTCAACTCCGGCGTCACATAACGTTCTGCATTTTTTAAAGTCTGGCGACGCTGATAATCCGCAGGTGCCTGTTCTGACTGTAGCTTGCTCAGCTCAATATAAAAACCATGCACACGGTTAAATTCCACTTTCAAACTGGATAATCCCGTACGTTCACGTTCACGGCTTTCCAATTGCTGCAAAAATTCATCGCCATGATTCTGTAAACGGCGCAACTCATCTAGCTCAGCATCAAAACCATCATTGATCACACCACCATCACGTAACCATACAGCTGGTTCGGCCATAATGGCTTTGCTTAGCTGGCGCGCAATCGGTGCAGCAGGCGGAAACTGTTCCAGCAGCGTCTGTACCAGCGAGCTCTGGTCAGACTCCTGCAAACTAAATGCCGACAATATTGCCAGACTATCACGCAAAGCTGATAAATCACGTGGCCGTGCACTGCCAATAGCAATACGAGCTGCAATTCGCTCAATGTCCGCCACCTGATTCAGCATGGTCACTATTTGCTCACGCTGAGAAGAGAGTGCTGCCACGGCCTGTTGACGAGCCACAATCTGTCCGCGTCTGCGCAATGGCTGATGCAACCATTGTGCGAGCAGTCTGCTGCCCATATGTGTCGCGCATGTATCCAATACCGAAAACAAAGTAGGCGCTTTATGTCCATTCAACGTCTGAGTTATTTCCAGATTGCGCCGCGTAGCCGCATCCATACCAATATAAGTGGTTTCCTGCTCCAGCGTCAGACTGTCCAGATGCTTTGGCAGCTGCATCTGGGTCTGCTGAACATAATTTAATAACGCTCCTGCCGCACCAATAGCGGCATCATGGTCACCGATCTGTAGACCAAAAGCGCGTAAATCCTGACTGCCGAAATAACGTTGAATCAGGCGTGCTCCAGTATCAGCAGCAAATTGCCACGCGTGTAAACGAGTCAGTTTTCGGTTTTGTTCATCCAGATTGAGCTTTTCCAGTGTCTGGTCAGATATCAAGATTTCCGCTGCCTGCAGACGTGCCAGCTCATTTGGCAAAGCTTCTGGTGCAATTATTTTGCAGCGGAATTCCCCGCTTTGCAGGGACAGCCAGGCCACACCAAGCTGTTTTTTTAATAAAGAAACCGCCACCATACGATTGGTTTCCTTATCCTCCAGCAAAGCTGAATCAGTCAGCGTCCCTGGCGTTACAATGCGCACAACTTTCCGTTCCACCGGTCCTTTACCCGAGCCCACCTCACCCGTCTGCTCACAAATCGCCACACTTTTACCCAGCTTTACCAGTCTGGCCAAATATTGTTCCACCGCATGATAAGGCACCCCAGCCATCTTCACCGGTTCGCCGTTGATCTGCCCGCGGGTAGTTAGCGTAATATCCAGTAAACGAGCTGCTTGCACTGCATCATCAAGAAACAGCTCATAGAAATCGCCCATCCGGTAAAACAACAGCTTGTCCTGATGGTCGGCCTTAATGGCCAAATATTGCGTCATCATCGGTGTCAGGGAAGGTTTACTCATGGCGTAGGCAAGATATTTGATTTGGCTAAAAAAGCTATTGTAACAGAGTGTTCAGCCTGAATTGATGCTCTAGCACATATTCACAACAGCTACCACCTTTTGCCTACCCTTGTTCAAAAGGGCTAAGGACTGTCATAATAATAAAAATACGGTAAGAATCTGTACCATTCATTACACAAGAACATGTCCAAATGAAACCATCAATAAAATTTAGCTCAATACGTCATTGGCTATTGTGGTTTAGCGTTTTATGTCTTGCTGCCTGTGGCATCACACACAAACCGACAGATAAAATTTTGTCCGGTATCAGTGGTTCAGCTATTGCACCCGGCAAGCCATTGCCACCCAGTTACGTCTTCACACCGGGGAAAGCTGGTGTCAGCTATCGCGTCGTTAATTATCACGATTTGCCCCAATGGTCAGACCAATCATTTGTAGACAGCCTAGAAGCATTCAAAACCAGCTGCGGCAAACTGCAAATGCAGCCTGCATGGCAGCCGGTATGTCAGCAAGCTGCCCGAACAGGCAGACACAATCATCAAGCTAAAGCTTTTTTTGAAAGCTACTTCACGCCATGGCAGGTCAGTCAGAATGGACAACTCGCCGGCACAGTTACTGGTTATTACGAACCCATGCTACAGGGCGATACTAAACAAACAGCTCAGGCACGGTTTCCAATTTACGGCATCCCCAACGACTTTATTGTCGTACCGCTTACAAGCGGCCAGCGTCAGGGGATAGTGCGCATTCGCCTCACCGGACCCAACAGCGGAGTCATCACACCGACCGGTAATTACACTGCCAATCTGGTTGCTTTTCCCCTCAATGAGAAAACACGGGCATTAAAAGGTCGAATCAGCGGCAGCCAGCTGGTACCTTATTACACTCGGGCACAGATTAATGCCGGAGCCCTCAATGGCAAAGCCCCCATTCTGGGTTACGCTAATGATCCAGTAGAATTATTCTTTCTACATGTACAGGGTTCCGGACAATTAAAAACACCAGATGGACAAATGCTGCGTCTCAGCTATGCCGACAAAAATGACTACCCATATGTTTCCATTGGTAAATATATGGCTGGGAAGGGATATTTGCCACTTGCGCAAACTTCAATGCAAGGTATCAAAGCATGGTTACAGCGGCATCCACAGCAACTAGCCGAAGTGCTGGGTCAGAATCCGAGCTACGTTTTTTTCCGGGCCACAGCAGAGCCGGCTAGCGGACCTACCGGTGCATTAGGTGTTCCACTGACGAAGGGCTATTCCGCTGCCATAGACAGTCATTTTGTCAACCTAGGCGCTCCATTGTTTGTCGCTACCACTCATCCAGCCAATGGTTTCGGCTTAAACCGGCTCTTGATGGCACAGGATACCGGTAGTGCCATCAACGGTGCTGTGAGAGTGGATTATTTCTGGGGTTATGGCGATGAAGCCGGCGCATTAGCTGGTAAAATGAAATACCCTGGTTATGTATGGCAACTGTTACCTAACGGAATGCTGCCCCAGGTCAAATAAAAATCTGGCGAACAAATGCAAGCTAAGGTAAAATAGTTACAGTATTGACAATTGTATGTGAAGCGTTACCGTAAATGAAAAACATGCATTTAACCATGCGCTCATGCTTCTGGCAGATAATCGTAAAAGGGATGTAAATTATGGAATTATATTTACCAATTACCCTTTTAGTCATATTGCTGGTTGCATTGCTTATTCTGAAAAAGCGTCAGAAAGCGGGCGACCATGCTAAAAGTAAAGATACTGCTCGTAAAAAGCAGTCTGCTTCCAAAAGTAAGAAAAAAACTGGAAGTAAAACTGTAGATGCTCAGACGGCACCCGCAGCACAAGAAACAGCAGAAGCACTTGATGGCGACGATTGGGACTGGCAGCCAACTAGGCCTGATAAAGCCACAGTATCTGTTGCCACTGTGGATCACCTGACTGAATATAAAGTTTACAAACAGTTTGGCTATTTCCAGAAAGCAGCAGACTCACTCTCTGCCTATCTGGAACAAAATGCCGACCAGTTAAGCCCGGCAATGGCCAATACATTGGTCAACGAGCTGGCTGGACTGTGTCTGGAAGCCAAAAATACCGACAAACTTGCCGAAGTCATTGATCTGTATCGCAAGTGTTTAAATCGGACTGAGCTAGAAAATCTGATTCGTCAGGGGCTTGCCCTGGATGAAAACCATCTGGGTTTGCGTGTTCTGGCCGAAGACTTGCTGCAGTGGGATGTCAAGGAAACTGAAAAAGAAGTCGGAATCAATCAGGATAAAAAACCTGAAGATATACAGCCGGCGGTTGAATCAGCCAATAATGGGTCAAACACCGACGAACAGCCGCATGAATTGTTAGTCGAAGGCAATGTTGGTAATTTTAAAATTAGAGGGGATGAGCGTGACGTACTGCTAAGCTTCTCTAAACCGGAAAACAGCTACGGACTGTTGAAAGAGCAGTTGCCCTACGATGCTGCTATCCGCTGTCTGAATAAAGCCATCAAAACATCCAAAAAACCGGCGGGTTTGATTATTGATGCTCTGGTGCTGGATTACCGACACAATAATATTAATGTATTCGCTCAGCATTTATGGCGTTTATATTATACGCTTGGTCAATATGGTAATGTCGTAAAAGAGCGTATGCTTGGATGGGGCTATAGCCTTGGACAACATCCGATGTTTGAGCAGTTAGAAACCAGACCTAGTGAAACCGTACTGCGTGATATTGGGGTAACGCAGGGTTATCTACCCATGAATAGCAGTGCACTGAAGGCCAAGCGTTTATCACTGGTTGATAAGGCTTCTTCAGATAATGATGTGGCTGAAACACCGGCCGAACGCGTATTGCGTGATGTGGAATCATTGCTTACATTCGGTCAATTTGATGAAGCCATGGATTTACTGGAAAAATCAGTTCTGCTTTATCCACAGGAGTCCCAGCTCTACATTACTTTATTTGACTTATACGAACGTGCAGAAGAATGGACACGTCTGGAAAAAATGTTACAGGTTATCCGTGCTGAAATTCAGACCCCGCCTGAGGAAGTTGTACTGGCTATGAGTCAATTATTGAAACGTATTAACCACGGTGGTGTGCAAAATCAATGATGAACAATTCAATACCTAAAGTAAAAACTGCCTATGTTTTGCTCGTCAATGTGGATGATCGCCAGACAGCCATGTTGCGCATGGCATTCAAAATGTACAATAGCGTTAACTATCAGCTGATACAGCCTGAAGATAACCTCAAACCCGAGTTGGTTCTGGTAGATGGTGACGCAGCCGATGGTGAAGAAGTATGGCAACAGACCAAAAAGAAATATCCTGAAGCTGTAGTCGTATTTTTCGGACGTAATGCGCCGTCATTTACTGCTCCTTATCTGATGAAACCCATCAGATTCGATACCCTGTTTCAACATCTGCGTAATTTACAGCAGGGCAATGGTGTTTGGCTGGCTGATAAAGCTGCTGCACACAAGGAAACGGCCAGCGAGGAAACCGTAACTGCCGAGAGACTAGAGCAGCACAACGCGTCTGAACATACTCAGCAAGCCGTATCAGTAGTACGTTTTCACACAAAAGGAACATTGCTGGGCATGGTGCAAAAGCTGGCACAGCAATCAGAAGATACTGCAATTCTGTTTGAAAACAAACCTGTGTTAATTGTGTTTCCAAGTGTTGAAAAAGTATTACTGGCTGTTGATAATGATGCTTTACAACAATTGTGTATGCAGACTGATGCAGAATGGCAGACTAAAACTGTTCCAGCTTCCGCACCTACCGCACAGTTGCATGACAAAGCTAAACTTACCTTACAGTCCTGTATATGGCAGCTATCAATTTGGACAGCTCGCGGCCGCCTAATCGATCCGATTACACCAGATACAATCATCAAGTTGAAAGCCTGGCCGAATATGACTCGTCTGGCGTTTTTACCTGAAGCTATGCGTCTATCCGCTTTTCTGGTACGTACGCCCGTAGCACTCAACACTTTATACAAGTTGTTGCCCGTATCTCTGGAAGATGTCCTGAACTACATAGCTGCTACTTATTCAATTGGTTCCCTGATTATTGAGCAGCCGCTGACTCATTCTGCTGCGCAACAGGAAAAAGAAATGGTTCTGACCCGGAAAGCACCACAGAAGGTTTCCAAACCAGATGGTGGTGCACCAACGTCAGAGTATAATGAAAGCGATGACGACAAGCCGAAAGGTTTACTGGCACGTTTGATGGGTCGCTTGCGTGGCAATTAATACCTAAGCAGGGAGTAATCATGGTTGAAAACAAAATTATCTTTACCGGCCCGGTTGGGGTGGGAAAAACAACTGCTATCGCTGCATTATCGGATGATCCTCCGGTACAGACAGATGCCAGTGCGTCGGACATGACTCAGGACAGAAAAGGCTATACTACTGTCGCCATGGACTATGGTGTTATTCGATTGGACGATAATACCAAAGTTCATCTATATGGTACCCCAGGTCAGGAACGCTTCGATTTCATGTGGAGTATTCTGAGTAAGGGCAGTATGGGTTTAATTCTGTTACTGGATAATACTCGCCAGAATCCATTGAAAGATTTGAAATTCTTCCTGACTTCTTTTCACGATTTGCTGGAAGATGCACCAGTTGTTGTGGGTGTGACCAAAATGGATTTAAATCCACAGCCAGGTGTGGATGTTTATCAGCAGTATCTGGCACAACACAATCTAAATGTACCTGTGTTTGAAGTTGATGCACGCAATGAAGATGACGTGAAACAACTGGTTACTGCTATGCTGTATTCCATTGATCCGGGATTGGAAGGATAGTCAGTATGGATTCTACATTACAGTTACATCATGATTTATATCCAAAAGTAATGCCGGCTGGTGCATTTTATGCAGTGTCTAGCCCTAGTCACAGTGCAAGCCGTATGTTACTGGCTAACATTCTGCAGGCAGACATAAACGCCAAATTAACTGAAGAGCGTTTAAAGCAATGGGCTGAGACAGATGATGTTCATACTGCATTGAATTTATTATATCGCTTGCAACGTCTGGAATTTTTATATGGTGAAGCCAAACCAAGCTCACAGCTGGTGAAGGTAACATCAGATGGATTCGAAGATATTCTGGGTCAATTGTCAGACAGCCATAAGGCATTGCTGGTTGATCAGGATGGTTTTTATTTTGCTAATGTCGGTTTTAATCATGAGACTGCCGAAGAAGTGGCCAATCTGGCCAGCGAGGCAACACGGCTGACTGAAAAACACAGCCTGCTGATTAAAAATAACCTCAATATATACAACAACGCTATCGGGATATGTGATCCTGCCGGTCAGAGTGAATTAACATTCTTCCCTTTATATATAGGGAATACCAAAAATATTTTGGTCACTGCCGGATTGCCATTACTCAACAGTGAGGCTTTCGTCACTATGGTACGTGGCCTGTATGTATTGGCTGGTGAAGACATTCATGTGGTAAATGAATAACATCAATAGAAAGACATCAAGATGCAAGAACAATTACTGGTTTCGGTATTAAGCGATTTAAACAGCTCCTCGGCTGACATTACCGCATCTGCTGTAATTTCCTCCGATGGTCTGCCGGTAGCAACCTTGTTACCAAATGGTGTTGATCCGGATCGCGTTGGTGCAATGGCGGCAGCTTTGCTTGCTCTGGGTAACCGCACATCACGTGAATTACAGTGTGATGAACTGGAGCAAGTTATGGTAAAGGGTAAACATGGTTATATTCTGCTGATTCAAGCAGGTGATACCAATGTACTGGCTGTGACAGCCAATGAAGGTGCCAAATTAGGTTTGATTTTGTTGGATGCTCGTCGTGCTGCCCGCAGCATTGTGGATATTTTACGATAACAGAAAATTCAGCATACAGCCCTGTTTATAAAGCTTAAACAGGGCGGTAGCCTATTATAGCCATACTTTAAATAAGTTCATGTCTGAAGTAACCCATTTATAACTTCATATCATCTTCTGGCATAATCAATTTGCTAGATATCTTTAACCATAAGTAGATTCATGTTTCCTATCTCAAAGCAGAATCTACTTATGGATTTATTATTTCACTTTAGCGTTTATCACTGAATTCAGATGGATATATTGTTTATGAATTCATAATAGTGATTCAAATTGTCTCAGATTGCATTTAGACTAAAAAATGATTTCTTTTCAGCAATATTAAAAACATACCACGTGATATTACTTCTGTAATTGTTTATAGACTAAGCCTAAGTTGACAACAATTTTTTTGATATCACTGGCAACTTGTTTGAAATCTTCTTATCTTAAAAACATGCAAGCCTATCTTGAATTCATTGATAAAGATTCAGTTCACAGTCTAATCAAAATTGCAGAGTAATGCATTTCCCAGCCGAAATTGCTAAAATATCTGTATTAGGATACAAAAATGATTAAATGAAAGTTGCCAAAAAAAGCCTTTTTTTACAGCATTTAAATGCTGTATTCAGTTTACATTTTGATAATCACAGTGATGCACAAAATATTCCTACACTCAGCCAATGGCGTCAGTGGATATGGCAAACCTGCAAAAATAGTTTTAAACGTGCCAATATTGCTATTCTTTTATGCAATGAAACAGAAGCACGCCAGTTTAATCATGATTATCGGCATAAAGATTATGCGACTAATATATTAAGCTTTGCACTAAATGAGGGCGAAAATATATTTATGCCGGACAAAGGAGAGCTGAATGGGGATCTTATTTTTTGCCCGCAGGTGATTGAGAAAGAAGCTGCTGAACAACAAAAGCCACTGATAGCACATTATGCCCATCTGACAGTCCACGGAGTCTTGCATCTGATGGGTTATGATCATATTGAAGATGAAGAAGCAGAAATTATGGAAGCGCTTGAAATCCGTATCCTGCATCAGTTAGGATATGCAAATCCATATGCACAGGATGAATATTGATTATGGACGAAAGTTCGTCGAAACCCGGTTTTTTTGAGCGACTGGTAAATCGTATCTCTGGAGAGGCTCCAGAGACTGAAGCTGAAGTTTTACAAACGTTACGGGAAGCACATGAACGGCAGGTTTTTGATGCTGATACATTGCAATGTCTGGAAAATGTGCTGGATTTTGCTGATCTGGAAGTGCGTGATGCAATGATAACGCGTAGCCAGATGGATGTAATCAAAATTGAAGATCCGCTGGATAAAATAATTGCCTATATTATTGACACCACTCATTCACGTTTCCCCGTAATCGGAGAAGATAAAGATCAGATTTTGGGTATCCTACATGCTAAGGACTTGCTTAAGTACTGGGGCAGAAGCGAACATTTTCAGTTAGAACAGGTAATACGACCGGCTGTCTTTGTGCCAGAGGGAAAATCCCTGAATACATTACTCAAGGAATTTCGTGAACAACGGAATCATATGGCCATTGTCGTCGATGAATATGGTGGCACTTCTGGATTGGTGACGTTTGAAGATGTGATTGAACCAATCATAGGTGATATTGAGGATGAATTTGATGAAGATGATAGTGCCGACAATATCTTCGCAGTTTCAGCTGAACGTTTTCGCGTCAATGCAGTAACCGAAATAGAAGACATCAACGAATTTTTTGGTACCGATTATTCAGATGACGAAGTTGATACCATAGGAGGTCTGGTGATTCAAGAGTTGGGCCATATGCCGGTACGTGGCGAAAAAATTACTATTGGAAAATTAAATTTTACTGTCGCCCGTGCCGATGCAAGGCGTCTACAGACTTTAATGGTAACGGTAAAAAATAGTACTCATTCATAAACCAGATAAGGTTAAAGCTTAAACTATATTAAATTTTATCTGTGTTGCATATATTTCAAGATTGGAAGGAATAATAAATCCAGTCTGATTGCGTAGATACCCACCATAACAGATTATAGTAAACAGATATTTATTCTTTATTGCTTATAGCTACAATACGAGTTTAAAGTCATTACTGATTATAAAAATCTGTATCTACTAAACCGGTTAAAACGCTGGAGAAGATAGAAGTGACCAAACAAAAGGATAAGTCGGCACAGCCTATTTATGAATTCAAATATGGTGCTGTTTTAGCCAAACCTTGGCTGTACTGGCCACTTCTATTCTTATCTGCTGCTCTGGTGCCTTTTGCTTATGCCCCCTATTATCATTTCTGGCTCTTACCTGTTTTATTGGCCATATTGCTGATTTTACAATCAGTACGGCCACAATGGCGTGTTCGTTCAGCGTATCTTTGGGCATTCACAGCCTATACTGTTTTACTCTACTGGATAGATATTGCATTGCATGATGTAGCTGGTTTACCGCAGATAATGGCCTGGCCATTAACTTTGCTGCTGCCTGCCTATCTAGCTGTTTATCCTGCTCTAGTATTCTGGCTACTCGGAAAATTCAGAATTTCTCGTAGCGTTCGTCATGCACTAGTTTTACCGTTGCTATGGGCGTTGGCAGAATTCGTACGGGAACGGGCACTGACCGGTTTCGGCTGGGGTATATGGGGTTATAGCCAGATAGCTGATTCACCTTTAGCTGGTCTTGCACCTTTAGGCGGAATTTTTCTGGTTACCGTGTTTACTGTTGCCACTGGTTCATGGTTAGCAGAGTTGTTACTGGCTAAATCAATTAAGACTAAAACAGGGTGTGGTATCAGCTTATTGAGCGTGTGGCTACTCGGTGCAATTTTATTGCATTGTCAGTTCACTCAGCCTGACGGTACGCATGCATCAGTGGCTTTAGCACAGGGTAATATTCCCCAATCTTTTAAATGGGATGAACGATCTTTACAGCCAACACTTAGGCGTTATCTTGACCTCATAAACAGTACGCACGCCAATATTGTTATTCTGCCCGAAACAGCCATTCCAGTAATGCGGCAGGATATGTCACCAAAGCAGCTAGCTGTATTTACCCAGCTAGCGCGAAACAATGGCTCTGCTTTAGCAGTTGGTATTCCTCAGTATACCGCCGATGGATCAGGTTATCTGAATTCGGTAGTAAATTTTACAGCCCCACTATCCGTCAGTGGATTACCTTACTATGCGAAAAATCACCTAGTGCCATTTGGAGAATATATTCCATTACCTTTTCTACTGGGCGGGTTGTATCGCTGGATGGATATGCCGCTAGCCGGATTTTCTCGCGGTGGTGCTGTTCAAGCACCTTTAAAGCTGGCTAATCAGCGTGTAGCCTTTAATATATGTTATGAAGATGGTTTTGGTGATGAAATCATTAATTCGGCCAGTCAGGCCAGTATGCTGGCCAATGTAAGTAATATGGCTTGGTATGGACACTCCCATGCTATGGAACAGCATATGCAGCAATCTCAGGCTAGGGCATTGGAAACAGGGCGTTATATGGTTCGAGCCACTAATACCGGTATGACAGCCATTATCAATCCCAAAGGTCAGATTGTCGCACATCTGAAACCGGATACAGCAGGTGTGCTGGAAGGTAAAATTTACGGCTACAAGGGCATTACACCCTATATGTGGCTGGGTAGCAGCTGGCCCTTAGCTATTATTAGCTTGATTTTATTATTAATAATCTATGTTTTTAGTCGTTATCGTTGTTGAATAAATTATCCTGATGTGTATAATCATTAAAATATACAATCGAAATTGATAAAATACATTATTTTACCAATGATGAACAATTCATAAATAGTGATTGAAGTACATTCTTATTTTAATTACAATGATAAATTATTAGTTGGGTTATTGATTGATTTTTAGGTAACAAACAATGTGTTGCAGTTACATTAATAGCAATAACCTAACACGAACAGAAAGGATAGGCATGAATACAGCTTTTGCATTACCCGTGCCGACTGGGCATGGTAGTTTGGAGCAATACATTCATACCGTAAATAATATTCCTATGCTTTCTCCCGAGGAAGAACAGGATTTAGCGGTACGCCAGACCGAAGGAGATTTAGAGGCTGCAAAAAAATTGATTCTGTCACACTTGCGTGTAGTGGTTTCTATTGCACGTGGATATGATGGTTATGGCCTGAATCAGGCTGATTTGATTCAGGAAGGCAATATTGGTTTGATGAAAGCCGTAAAACGTTTTCAGCCTAGCCGGGGCGTACGATTATTTTCGTTTGCGGTACATTGGATCAAAGCAGAAATTCATGAATTTATTTTACGTAACTGGCGCTTAGTACGTGTAGCTACCACCAAACCGCAGCGTAAACTGTTTTTTAATTTACGTAGCATGCGTAAATCAATGGCCGCTTTAAGTAATAAAGAAGCCCAGTCCATTGCAGATGATCTTGGCGTAAAATTGTCAGAAGTGCTGGAAATGGAACAGCGCATGACTGGTAAGGATATGTCTTTACTGGCTGAAAATGATGATGAAGACAATTTTGCACCGATAGACTGGTTAACAGACAGTTCTAACGAACCAACACAGGTACTGGCTCAGCAAGCTCATTACGCTTTACAGACTGATGGTCTGCAAACAGCTCTGGCCAAATTAGATGAACGCAGCCGTCATATTGTGGAAAGTCGCTGGCTTGCGGATGATGGCGGATTAACCTTACATGATCTGGCTGGTGAATATGGTGTTTCTGCCGAACGTATTCGTCAGATTGAAGCTAAAGCAATGCAGAAATTACGTGGTTATTTGGCCGAAGCAGAATGATGAAGTTGAATAAAAAAACCGGATTGAAGAATTTATTCAATCCGGTTTTTTTAATGAAACAATGGTTGATTGAGCTATTTTACTAATTATTATCATTCAATCGTAAAACTGAATTTATGGCATGTTAATATAAAACCATGTTTCAGGTATAAGTGATGCATATTAGTGTTATCAGATGAAACACTTGAATCTGCATGAATACACTTACATTGTTCTTTAAGTCCGATGGCTTTCAATGCATCTAATATTTGGCTGATCTGATGATCCTGAACCGGTAAGTGATGGCTGGCCAAATCATCTATATGTAAATGTCGTCCGGCTGTGAAGTTGGTGACGATACGAAATCCGCAAACAGTTACTGCATTTTGTTTACCTTCTTCAAATATTCCCAGCAATCTATAACCTTCTGCTTGCTGAATAGTTACCAATTCCTGAAACTGTGTGATATCCCGAATATCAGGATGTAACATATGTAATGCAGCAAAGGCAGAGCTTATTTCGGCTGGTTTCAGTTCTCGTAATTGACTGACTGGAATCTGAGAAATTGTTTCGACAGAGGTTGAAGAGTCGATTTGTTTGGTGTGTTTCGCTACGATATTTTCCTGTGCAACAGCATCTGTCAGGCTGATTTGTCTGTGTTCCTGTTCTTCTAATAAAGCTTTGCAATCCAGAATGCGCAGATCGTTATCGTGCGCAAAATCCATCATGAAATTAAAGGCTGTGGCGCTAATCTGTTCTAGCTTGCGATCGACTGCTACGCAGCGGATATTATCAACCAGAATAGGACGAACCCATTGGTGATAAGACAGTCTGTGTCCTTGATCGAAAGAAGACAATACCCCGCATAAACGTTCAGCCCAGTCACTTGGGCGAAAGCGTTTACCATTACTTGTCATGCCTTGAATAACGATTTCGTATGGATTGCAAATTAGCATGCTGGCCTCTTAACAGAAACAAATGTTTCAATGACGTATATGTATTTATTTTGCTATTAGGGTGCAATTATACCTGATTGTATCTGTCAGATGCATGTCACTTGAGTGGGGCTGTTCTAAGAATAGTTATAAATTTCAAAGGGTATATGTAGTTTTATAACATTGAAGTTTGGCTTTAGGAAAAAAGACTGATTGAGGTAAAGAAATTTTCCAAAAGGGAGCCACCAATCATTTGTTGTTTTGAATTAATATTTATGATGATTGTGCTTAAATAATTATATTTTTGATTGTAATTGTTTAGTTTCATGCCTTATATGGGGATTGCTTCATCAAAAGATAGAGATCAAATCAACAGAACACGGCATTTGATACCTCAGTAATTTTGATACATCTTTGCAAATTTAAAAGAAAGATGTATGGTGTGATTAGTCACTTTAGATAACTGTAAACTACGCTACTTAGTTAAGTATACTGGTTTGAATAAATTATGGTTCTGCCTGATTGATGATAGATAGTGAAATTCGATGATGGGGTGTTATATGAAAAAAATCACTGCAATGATTAAACCATTCAAATTGGATGATGTTCGTGAAGCATTGGCTGAGATAGGTGTACAAGGAATGACGGTAAGTGAGGTAAAAGGTTTTGGCCGGCAAAAAGGGCATACTGAAATTTATCGTGGAGCGGAATATGAAGTGGATTTTTTACCCAAAATCAAAATGGAAATTGTTCTGACGGAAGAACTGGTTGAGCGTGCTATTGAAGTGATTGTTACTTGTGCCAGAACAGGTAAGGTGGGTGACGGTAAAGTATTTGTTTCGCATGTCGATGAGGTAGTGCGTATCCGTACCGGAGAATCAGGTGATGCGGCGGTGTAAATACAGACGTATTATTTAATAAGGAAATAAAATGAATCAAATAAATAAATGTTTGTTAGCTGCTCCCTTGCTGATGCCATTGCCGCTGCTAGCAGGCGATTTGTCCGACTGGTGGCGGCCACTGTCGGAAATAAATGCTGGTAATACTGCATGGGTGATGACATCCGCCGTACTTGTTTTGCTGATGACCGTACCAGGACTTGCATTGTTTTATGGCGGTATGGTGCGCAAAAAAAATGTGTTAGGTACCATGATGCACAGTTTTGTTGTGGCAGCATTGGTCAGTGTTTTGTGGATGATAGTAGGATACTCACTGGCTTTTACTCCAGGAAATGCTTTCATTGGCGGGATAGACAGATTTATGCTTGTTGGCATGGGATTGGATAAAACCAGAGAAATGGCTACCATCGTAAATGGTAGTGGTACTGTTCCCGAGTCCGTATTTATGTTTTTCCAAATGACGTTTGCGATTATTTCTACTGCGATTGTTACCGGTGCTTTTGCTGAGCGTCTTAAATTCTCTGCATTATTGGTTTTTTCTGGATTGTGGGTAACTTTAGTTTACGCTCCGGTTTGTCACTGGGTATGGGGTGGTGGCTTTATGGCTGACTCACATACGCCAGTTCTTGATTTTGCGGGGGGTACTGTCGTTCATATTAATGCCGGTATTGCTGGTCTGGTAGCGGCATTGGTAATTGGTAAACGTCTCGGTTATGGCAAAGATGTTATGGCTCCTCATAATATGGTATTAACATTAACTGGTGCTGCGATGTTATGGGTGGGCTGGTTTGGTTTTAATGCTGGTTCTGCAGGTGCGGCGGATGCTTCAGCGGGCATGGCTATGGCGGTCACTCAGGTAGCGGCGGCTTCAGCTGCATTGACATGGATGCTTTGTGAAAAATTGGCCGGACATAAACCCTCTGCTTTAGGGATGGCTTCCGGAGCCGTATCCGGACTGGTTGGGATTACACCGGCTGCTGGCTTTGTTGGTCCTCAGGCTGCACTGGTAATTGGCATTCTAACGGCGGTAGCAGCATATTTTGCTGCTGTGTTTTTAAAACGCAGATTTGGCTATGATGATTCGCTTGATGCTTTCGGTATTCATGGTTTTGGCGGAATAGTGGGTTCGATCTTAACCGGTATGCTATTCAGTAATGCTATTTTCGGAGGTGAATCCACTGTTGGCAGTCAACTGCTGGCACAAGTTAAAGACGTTGCAATTACCGTTGTTTATAGTGTAGTAATGACATATCTGATTCTTAAAATAGCAGCACTAGCATGCCGTGGTTTGCGTATCGATCATGATGCTGAGCGTGAAGGCATGGATGTCAGCATTCATGGTGAACGTATTGAATAATTAATTTGTTTGTGCAAAAAATAAAACAAGCTGGCCGGTATTGTTTACGGCCAGCTTCTTATTTTTTAGACAGATTTATTTTCTTAGCGGTATAAATAATGACGCAAAAACCGCAGTGCATATTCCACAGCCTGTGCTCGAATGACGTCACGATCTCCCTTGAAAAGGTGTTGTTTGGCCCAAATGCGTTGTTTGGTAGCCAATCCGAACCAGACCGTGCCAACAGGTTTTTCAGTACTGCCGCCAGTTGGTCCGGCAATACCGGAAATAGAAAGGGCATAATCAGCTTTGGCGTCAATCAGTGCTCCTAGAGCCATTTCACGTACACATTCTTCACTTACAGCACCATAATGTCGTAAAGTAACTTCATTAACATTGAGCAAGTGTTGCTTTGCTTGATTGCTGTAAGTTACATAGCCCATATTAAACCAGCCGGAACTTCCTGGAAGTTGAGTTAACTCAGCTGCCAGTAGGCCACCGGTACAAGATTCTGCACAGGTTACAGTGTGTCCGAGTTCTTCTAGTTTTGTGGTGATATCATGCAGGGTTTGTCTCATGGTGATGTTTTCTAAAGTAGTCTATGAGGCCATTGGTAGATGCATCATGGCTAAGCGTATCTGTGTTGCTCAATTCGGGTTCTATGTGTTTCGCCAGAACTTTTCCGTACTCTACGCCCCATTGGTCGAAAGAGTTTATCCCCCATACCACGCCCTGAACGAAGACTTTATGTTCATACATGGCTAGCAACATCCCCAGATTAAAAGGATTGATTTCATCTAGCAGCAAGGTATTAGATGGTTGATTACCAGGAAATACTTTCTGTGGAGCCATGATATCACGACGTTTATTGTCTAAAGTCATGAGTTCTGCATAGGCTTCAGCCAGTGTTTTGCCATGCATTAAGGCCTCAGTCTGAGCAAATGCATTGGCTACAAGTACCTTGTGTTGCGTACTGACACGGTAGAAACTGTTAATCGGAATGATAAAGTCAGAGGATATCAGACGTGGCCCTTGATGAAGGAGCTGAAAAAAAGCATGCTGGCAGTTTACGCCCTCTTCACCCCAGATGATTGGCCCCGTATCAAAATCCAGTCGCTCTCCATAACGGCTTACCTGTTTGCCATTACTTTCCATATCCAGTTGTTGTAAATGTGCTGCGAGACGGCGCAATCCGTGGTCATACGGGATAATTGCATGGCTGGTGGTGGTATAAAATGTGTGATACCACAGGCCAATCAAACCAAGTAAAACGGGAATGTTGTGTCTTAATGGCGCATGAAAGAAATGTTCATCCATTGCCCGACCGCCGGCGAGGAAATTTTGAAAGTTATCTTTACCAATGGCAAAGATAACTGACAGACCAATTGTTGACCAGACAGAGTAGCGACCGCCCACCCACTCAAACATAGCGTATATGTGCTCAGGTTTTATGCCAAAAGCCTGTGCTTTATCAATTGCACTGGTAATAGCAATGAAATGGCGGCCGATATCAGTTTCACGCAAGCCATGCTGTATAAACCAGCTTCGTGCAGTCTGTGCGTTCAGTAAGGTTTCTGGTGTAGTAAAGGATTTGCTGGCAATAATAAAAATTGTTGTAGCAGGGTTTACTTTTTCTAATACCTGCGTCAAATTGGCGCCATCAACATTGGCTACATAATGAATATTCAATCCAGATTGCTGAAACGGTCGTAATGCCAATGTAACCATTTCCGGCCCTAAATGAGAACCACCAATACCGATGTTGATAATATCCGTAATACGGTTTCCCTGAGCTCCTGTGTATTCTCCACAACGAACCGCTTCGGCAAAGCTATAGGCACGTTCAAGTTCATGATGAATATCGGGAACGATATTGTGATCATCGACATAGACTTCAGCCTGAGGGGGAAGCCGGAGCGCTGTGTGCAACACTGCGCGGTTTTCACTGACATTGATTTTTTCGCCGCGCCGCATTTTATCTGTCCAGCCTCGTACATCGGCAATATTGGCCAGCTCTATTAATAATGTCAGAGTATCTTCAGTAATGCGGTTTTTGCTGTAATCCAGTAATAGGCCATTTAATTGCTCATGCATTTGTTCAAAACGATCCGGCTGTTGCCGAAATAGATCACGCATGTGCAAAAAACGGGTACTGCGCTGATGTTGATGTAGCTGTGCCCAGATGGCTGTCTGATTAATAGGACAAGATGGATTCATCATAACCGGAAAATTTTTCAGCAAAGAATAAAGGCGGAGTATACAAAATCAGGCAGATACTGTTAAGAAATGTTTGCGATAATAAGCCATTTCTTCAATACTTTCCTTAATATCATCCAGAGCCTGATGAGCGCCTTTTTTGCTTATACCCTTTGCAACAGGCGGGTTCCAACGTTTAGCCAATTCTTTTAATGTAGATACATCCAAATTGCGATAGTGAAAGTAAGCTTCCAGTTTCGGCATATATCGCACCATAAAGCGACGGTCCTGATGAATCGAATTGCCGCACATTGGTGAAGCTTTTTCGGGTACCCACTCACTGATAAAGGCTAACAATTTTTCTTCCGCTTCCGCTTCAGTCAAGGTAGAAGCCCTTACTTTATCTATCAAGCCTGTACGTGTGTGGGTAGACGTATTCCATTTGTCCATATGATTAATAATACTATCTGGCTGATGAATAACTAGTACTTCAGACTGAGCTAAAATATTAAGATCACTATCGGTTATGATCATGGCGACTTCAATAATCCGGTCAGTATCTGGATTTAAGCCAGTCATTTCCATATCCAGCCAGACAAGATTTTTATCGTTTTGCATATCTTAATCTTGATTGATAACAAAACATCATTTTAGCTGCTTTCTCTAATGGCTGATAGCTTATTTTTTTACGGTAAATTAAAAGATAATTTGAAAATTTATTCTGGTTTAGAAACTAATAAATACAGGCATGAAAATTTATTAAACAGGCTAAAAGCGTGGTAAATTTCTATTTAAAAAAAGGGATTTTCGAATTGCCGCTTTTATCCACCCATAACGTACAAACTCCGCTACAATCATTATTTTTAAGCTATAGTGTGTTTTTATGGCGTTTTATCTTTCTGCCCAAACAGTCTATCTACTATTTCTTTTATTTTTCGTATCTACAACCTGTGGTCAGTTGTATCTGTCTGTACGTCAGAGTAAAGCTGTATTAGCGCATCGAAGCCGCGTACCTGCTGCATTCTTAGCCAACGTATCACTGGATGAGCATCAGAAAGCAGCAGATTACACTTTAGCCAAACAACGTCTGGCTCGTTACGAAATACTGTTTCAGGCATTGTTGCTATTGGTGTTTACACTTGGCGGCGGGTTAGATTTGTTGGCACGTCTAAGTCAAAAGTGGACACACCACGATATAGTACAAGGAATTTTGTTAATTGGTTTGTTTGCACTGGTGAATATGGTATTGGGCTGGCCATTAGCATGGTATCGCAGCTTTTGCCTTGAAGCTAAATTCGGTTTTAACAAAATGACACCAGCTACGTTTATTGCTGATCAATTCAAAGGATGTTTGCTGGCTATTATTGTTGGCTTACCTTTGCTATACATCATACTATTAATCATGCAGATTCTGATTGCAGCAAACTGGTTCGGAGGTGCATGGTGGCTTGTGGTTTGGCTGGTTTGGGTAAGTTTTTCTTTGTTATTGATGTGGGCATTTCCTAAATGGATTGCTCCATTATTTAATAAATTTGAACCATTACAAGATGATGTCATGCGTGCTCGTATCGAAAATCTGCTACAACGTACAGGCTTTCACAGTGATGGAATTTTTGTCATGGATGGATCCAAACGTAGCGGACATGGTAATGCATACTTTACAGGTCTTGGGAAGCACAAGCGCATTGTATTTTTTGATACCCTTCTAAAAGATATGCAAGTAAACGAAGTTGAAGCCGTGCTGGCGCACGAATTAGGACATTTTGCTCACAAGCATGTATTCAAGCAAATGATTGTTACTTTTATACTTGCCTTAATTGTATTTGCGGTTTTAGGTTGGCTATTGCCCCAGGCGGGTTTTTATCTGGGGCTGGGTGTGCATGAACCCAGTCATGCCATGGCCTTATTATTGTTTATGCTGGTGCTACCACTGTTTACTTTCCCATTTTCACCACTGGCAAGTGTTTTGTCTCGTAAAAATGAATTTGAAGCCGACCGGTTTGCAGCTAAATATGCCCATGCTGAGGATTTAATTCAGGCGCTGACCAAACTCTACCGTAGCAATGCTGCCAGTCTCGTCTCAGATATCTGGTATTCTCGCTTTTATGATTCTCATCCTGGTGCACGAGAACGTATTGCGGCACTTCAGACAGCAATAAAGGCACATTAGGACATTAGGAATGGTGCAGCAGACGGATAAGTTATTAACGGCGCAAATTGTTACCAGTTTCGGTCGGCGTTTTCAGGTGCGTACTGCCGCCGGAAAAATGTACGAGGCTACTACCCGAAAAAAAAGAATAGATTTTGCTTGCGGTGATATTGTGTATATCGGGCATATCAACCAACAACAAGCCGTGATTGAAGATTATTTACCCCGTCGCAGCCTGCTATACCGTCAGGATGCAACACGCACTAAGCTTATAGCAGCCAATGTTACTCTGATGCTAATAGTGCTGGCGGCGGTACCTACACCAAGTGAATTGTTGTTGCAGCGGGCATTGCTGGCAGCTGAAGCGGCAGACATAACGCCACTGATTATTTTAAATAAGGCTGACTTACCTCAGAATGCTGAATGGTTGGTAAAACTAACTTATTATCAGAGCCTCGGCTATAAGGTAATCAACATCAGCGCTCTGAATGATATAACTCTGTTGCGTGAACATTTACAGGGTGAATGTGCTATCCTGCTAGGACAGTCCGGCATGGGTAAATCTACTTTAACCAATGCCCTTCTGGGTAAAGAGCAGGCTCGGGTGGGTACGATTTCATCTGCGCTGGATTCCGGACGTCATACCACAACTCATGCGCAGTTATATGATCTCAATACTGAGAGTCAGTTAATCGATTCACCCGGGTTGCAGGCATTTGGGCTGCATTATTTACATACAGGCGATTTGCTGCATTACTTTCCTGATATGCGTTCTTATATCGGTCAATGCCGATTTCATAATTGCACCCACCGTCAGGAGCCGGGCTGCGCTCTCAAGCAAGCATTAGCTGAAGGTAAACTAAAACCAGAGAGGTTGCGTTTTCTGCAAAATATCACAGATGAATTAAGCAAATGACATCTACTAACAAACAAAAAATGCAGCTAAACGATTGATATTTCATGACGATAAAACGTCTAAACCTAATCTAGACTTTATCAGTAAGGCGTAATCGTTGTTTTTACCTAAAAATCCGTGCTTTAGTTACATAAAAAATTGATTCAAGCAGAATAAACATGATATTATCACAATCTTGCCGATTTTACGTCGGCAAGATTCTTTATTTGTGCGAGGCCAATCAATCGTAATTGGTCCCTTTATAAAAGGAAATAACTATGACTTTAGGTCTGGTTGGGCGCAAAGTAGGCATGACGCGCGTGTTCGATGAGAACGGCGCATCCGTTCCAGTAACCGTACTGGATATGTCTGCTAACCGCGTCACTCAACTCAAATCCGAAGCTACCGACGGCTATACTGCCGTACAGGTGACTTTTGGTCAGAAAAAAGCCAATCGCGTAAGCAAGGCACAGGCAGGTCACTTTGCCAAAGCTGGTGTTGAAGCCGGACGCGGTTTGGTTGAATTTGCTGTTTCTGCTGAAAAACTGGCTGAATTGTCTGCAGGTGCTGAAATCAATGTCGGCATGTTTGCAGCAGGTCAGTTGATTGATGTCACTGGTACCAGCAAAGGTAAAGGCTTTTCTGGCACCATCAAACGTCACAATTTTGGTTCTCAGCGTGCTTCTCACGGTAACTCCCGTTCTCATCGCGTACCTGGTTCAACTGGTATGGCGCAGGATCCGGGTCGCGTATTCCCGGGTAAACGTATGGCTGGTCAGTACGGTAACGTTAAATCCACCATTCAGAATCTCGAAATCGTACGCGTAGATACCGAACGTCAGCTGCTGCTGGTGAAAGGTGCGGTGCCCGGTGCGGTTAACAGCAACGTTGTCGTGCGTCCGAGCGTGAAGGTAGGTGCGTAATGGAACTGAAATTAATTGATGCTCAAGGTCAGGTTGCAGGTGCGGTTGCTGCTTCTGACGCGTTGTTTGCACGTGAATACAATAAAGATCTGGTTCACCAGCTTGTAACGGCCTTTTTGGCTAATGCTCGCTCTGGTAACCGTTCACAGCTGACTCGTGCTGAAGTAAAACATTCCACTAAAAAACCATGGCGTCAGAAAGGAACTGGCCGTGCCCGTTCTGGTATGACTTCTTCTCCGCTGTGGCGCAGTGGTGGTCGTGCGTTCCCAAATAAACCAGATGAAAACTTTACCCAGAAAGTAAATCGCAAGATGTACCGTGCGGGTATGGCAGCTATTCTGTCTCAGCTGGTACGTGATGAACGCCTGTTTGTAATTGACGAATTATCTGCTGCTACACCTAAAACCAAAGCCTTTGCCGAACAGGTGAAAAATCTGGGTATGGAACAAGTACTGTTCATCACCAAACAGTTGGATGAAAACGTTTATCTGTCCAGCCGTAACCTGCCAAATGTACTGGTTTTGGAAGCACAGCAAACTGATCCGTACAATCTGTTACGCTTTAAGAAAGTAGTGCTTACCAAAGCAGCAGTTGCACAACTTGAGGAGCAATGGGTATGAATCAACAACGTTTAATGCAAGTGCTCTTGGCTCCTGTTGTTTCTGAAAAAAGCAACATGCTGGCTGAAAAACGCAACCAGATGACGTTTAAAGTATTGCCAAATGCCACCAAGCCTGAAATCAAGGCAGCCGTGGAACTATTATTTAATGTGAAAGTGGACTCAGTAGCCACCACCATCATTAAAGGCAAAAATAAACGTTTTGGCCGTACCATCGGTAAGCGCAGTGATGTCAAAAAAGCTTATGTCAGTCTTGCGGCTGGTCAGGAGCTGGACATTGAATCTGCTGCCGCTTCTGCAGATAAGGAATAAGCACTATGGCTATTGTTAAAATGAAGCCGACTTCTGCTGGCCGTCGCGGCATGGTACGCGTGGTAACAGAAGGCTTGCACAAAGGTGCTCCATATGCACCATTATTGGAAAAACAGTCTTCAACTGCTGGCCGTAACCACGGTGGTCGCATTACCACTCGCCATAAAGGTGGTGGTCACAAGCATCACTACCGTGTTGTAGACTTCAAACGTAACGACAAAGACGGTATCGCTGCTAAAGTTGAACGCATTGAGTATGACCCAAACCGTACCGCCCATATTGCCTTGTTGTGCTTCGCCGATGGTGAGCGCCGTTATATCATTGCTCCACGCAATGTACAGGTTGGTGCTGTGCTGGTTTCCGGTTCCGAAGCTGCAATCAAAGCAGGTAACAACCTGCCTATTCGCAATATTCCGGTTGGTACTACACTGCACTGTATCGAAATGAAGCCGGGTAAAGGCGCACAGATTGCTCGTTCCGCTGGCGCATCTGCCGTACTTCTTGCAAAAGAAGGTGTATATGCTCAGTTGCGTCTGCGTTCTGGTGAAGTGCGAAAAATTCACGTTGACTGCCGTGCCACTATTGGTGAAGTAGGCAACGAAGAGCAAAGCCTGCAAAAACTGGGTAAAGCTGGTGCCAAACGCTGGCGCGGTGTTCGTCCGACCGTTCGCGGTGTAGTAATGAACCCAGTAGATCACCCGCATGGTGGTGGTGAAGGTCGTACAGGTGAAGCCCGCGAACCGGTTAGCCCATGGGGTACACCGACCAAAGGCTATCGTACTCGTCGTAATAAACGCACGAACAACATGATTGTTCGCCGCCGTTACTCAAATAAAGGTTAACTGATATGGCTCGTTCATTGAAAAAAGGCCCATATGTCGACCTGCATTTACTGAAAAAAGTCGATGCGGCTCGTGCTAATAACGACAAGCGCCCGATTAAAACCTGGTCACGTCGTTCCACTATTCTGCCTGATTTTATCGGTTTGACCATCGCTGTACACAACGGCCGTACCCACGTGCCCGTGTTTATTAGCGACAACATGGTAGGCCATAAATTGGGTGAGTTCTCATTGACCCGTACCTTCAAAGGCCATCTGGCTGATAAGAAGGCTAAAAAATAAGGGATAAAACATGAGAGTTAGTGCACAACACAAAAATGCCCGCATTTCTGCGCAAAAAGCCCGTCTTGTTGCTGACTTGGTGCGTGGCAAAGATATTGCCCAAGCGTTGAATATTTTGACATTCAGCCCCAAAAAAGGTGCTGAGCTGATCAAAAAAGTACTGGAGTCTGCTGTGGCCAATGCCGAGCATAACGAAGGTGCTGATATTGACGAATTGAAAGTGGTTACCATTTATGTCGACAAAGGTCCGAGCCTGAAACGTTTTCAGGCACGTGCCAAAGGTCGTGGTAATCGCATCGAAAAACAAACTTGTCACATCAACGTGATTGTGGGCAACTAAGGAAAAGCGATGGGACAAAAAATTAACCCTACAGGCTTTCGCCTGGCAGTGAATAAAGATTGGTCTTCCAAATGGTTTGCCAAAAGCGGCGACTTTTCCAAAGTGCTGAAAGAAGATATTGACGTACGTAATTTTCTGCGCAAACGACTGGCTAATGCTTCTGTTGGTCGCGTAGTTATTGAGCGTCCGGCTAAATCTGCACGTATTACCATTTATAGTGCCCGTCCGGGAATTGTGATTGGTAAAAAAGGTGAAGACATCGAAGTATTAAAACGTGATTTGCAGAAAATCATGGGTGTGCCGGTACATGTCAACATCGAAGAAATCCGTAAACCGGAAATTGATGCACAAATTATTGCTGATAATATTGCAGCCCAGTTGGAAAAACGTGTAATGTTTCGCCGTGCCATGAAACGCGCTATGCAAAATGCCATGCGTGTTGGTGCCAAAGGTATCAAAATCATGTCTTCCGGACGATTAAACGGTATTGAAATTGCTCGTACCGAATGGTATCGCGAAGGTCGTGTGCCTCTGCATACCCTGCGTGCTAATGTGGACTACGCAACCAGCGAAGCCAAAACCACATACGGCATCATCGGTATAAAAGTTTGGGTTTACAAAGGTGAACTGACACCAGGTGAAATTCAGGCCAAGCCGGAACAGGAAAAGAAACACAGCAGAAAGGCAGGTGGTCGAAATGCTGCAGCCAACTAGAATGAAATACCGCAAACAGCAGAAAGGCCGCAATACCGGTATTGCTACTCGTGGCAATAAAGTTAGCTTTGGTGATTTTGGTCTGAAAGCTGTGGGTCGTGGTCGTCTGACTGCACGCCAAATTGAAGCAGCACGTCGAGCAATGACACGTCATATCAAACGTGGCGGTCGCATCTGGATTCGTGTATTCCCGGATAAACCCATTACCGAGAAACCGATTCAGGTTCGTATGGGTGGCGGTAAAGGTAATGTTGAATATTACATCGCCGAAATTCAGCCGGGCAAAATGCTCTACGAAATGGACGGTGTAGATGAAACTTTGGCTCGTCAGGCTTTCGAGCTGGCTGCTGCCAAATTGCCGATTCAGACCGTATTTGTTAAACGCCAGGTAGGTCAATAATGAAAACCAGTGAATTGAAAGACAAATCTGTTGAGCAGTTAAACGAAGAACTGGTTGGCCTGCTGAAAGCGCAATTCGGATTGCGTATGCAGCATGCCACCGGCCAGCTGGGTAAAAACAGTGAGCTGAAAAAAGTGCGTCGTAATATTGCTCGTGTAAAAACCATTTTGCATCAGAAGGATGGTGAATAATGACTGAAGCTAAAAACGTACGTACTTTGCAGGGCAAAGTCGTGAGCGACAAAATGGATAAAACCGTAACCGTACTGGTTGAACGCAAAGTAAAGCACCCGTTGTATGGTAAGGTGATTCGTCGTTCGACTAAAATCCATGCCCACGATGAGCAAAACCAATACGGTATTGGTGACGTTGTTGTCATTTCCGAAGGTCGCCCAATGTCAAAAACCAAAAGCTGGGTTGTAACTGAGCTGATTGAAAAAGCACGCAATGTGTAATTAACACAACAAAGTGCTGCAATTAGGGAACGAAGTATTGCGACAATCCAATATTGTCTGTAAACTTCGTTCCTTAACTTTCAGTTTCCTGAAAGTTTCCGGCGCTCGCCGGAACTCTCCCTTCGGGACCCAAGACTGGTTTACTAGAACCGTTAAAGGTTTCAAACAGCCATAAAGAGGTAACAGGCTGTTTGAAAGCGGTAAATTAAGTTGGATTTTAAAAGGTAATAACATGATTCAAATGCAGACCATCTTAGATGTGGCTGACAACTCTGGTGCACGCCGTGTAATGTGCATCAAAGTATTAGGTGGATCTAAGCGTCGCTACGCATCTGTAGGCGACATCATCAAAGTGGCCGTTAAAGACGCAGCTCCTCGTGGTCGCGTAAAAAAGGGCGATGTATATAATGCTGTAGTTGTTCGCACAGCAAAAGGTGTACGTCGTAACGACGGTGCACTGATTAAGTTTGATAACAATGCAGCCGTGCTGTTGAATACTAAATTGGAACCAATTGGTACCCGTATTTTTGGCCCGGTAACCCGTGAGCTACGTACTGAGCGATTCATGAAAATCGTTTCATTGGCTCCTGAAGTACTGTAAGTGAGGTTGCAATGAAAAAGATTAAAACTGGTGATCAGGTGATCATCATTGCCGGTAAAGATAAGGGCAAACAGGGTAAAGTCGTACGTGTTCTCGGTGAGAAGGTGATTGTTGATGGTGTGAACCGCGTAAAACGTCACCAAAAACCAAATCCCATGCGTGGAATTGAAGGTGGTGTAATTACCAAAGATGCGCCATTGGCTATCTCCAATGTAGCGATTTTCAATCCGGAAACCCAAAAAGCTGACCGCGTAGGCATTAAAGTAGAAACTGTAGACGGTAAAGTAGTACGTACACGTGTATACAAATCTACCGGTGCTGTCGTGGGAGCTTAAGGAGTAATCAATGGCTCGTTTAAAAGACTTTTATAACACCACTGTTGTTCCTGAGTTGACCAAACAGTTCGGTTACAAATCTATTATGGAAGTACCGCGTATTGAAAAAATCACTCTGAATATGGGTGTGGGCGAAGCGGTTGCCGATAAGAAAGTAATGGAACATGCAGTTGGTGACTTAGAGAAAATTGCTGGTCAGAAACCGGTAGTAACCGTAGCACGTAAATCAATTGCGGGTTTCAAAATCCGTGATAACTATCCAATCGGTTGTAAAGTAACTTTACGCCGTGACCGTATGTATGAGTTTCTGGATCGATTAATTGCCATTGCCCTACCACGTGTGCGTGACTTCCGTGGCGTAAACGGTAAATCATTTGACGGTCGTGGTAACTACAACATGGGCGTGCGTGAACAAATTATTTTCCCGGAAATTGAATACGACAAAATTGATGCTTTGCGTGGTCTGAATATTACCATCACCACGACTGCCAAAACTGATGCAGAAGCCAAAGCACTGTTGTCTCTGTTCAAATTTCCGTTTAAGGGTTAATTATGGCTAAGAAAGCACTTATTAATCGTGAGCTGAAGCGCGAAGCTTTGGCAAAAAAATATGCTGCCAAACGCGAAGCCATTTTCGCTATCATCAATGATGCCAATGCGACTGATGAAGAGCATTTTCAGGCTCGATTGAAACTGCAGGCTATTCCGCGTAATGCTGCTCCGATTCGTCAACGTCGTCGCTGCGCTTTGACAGGTCGTCCGCGTGGTAATTTCCGTAAATTCGGCTTGGCCCGTACTAAAATCCGTGAAATCGCCATGCGTGGTGAAATTCCGGGCGTAATCAAAGCCAGCTGGTAATAGGAGTATAAAATATGAATATGCATGATCCTATTTCCGATATGTTGACCCGTATTCGTAATGCTCAGCGTGCTAACAAAGCATCTGTAAGCATGCCGTCTTCCAAACTGAAAGTGGCTATTGCCAAAGTTTTGAAAGAAGAAGGTTACGTAGAAGACTTTGCCGTATCTACCGAAACCAAGGCGACATTGGAAATACAATTAAAATACTACGCTGGTCAGCCTGTGATTGAACGCATTCAACGCGTTTCACGTCCTGGTCTGCGTGTGTATAAAGGTTCCAACGACATTCCTTCAGTAATGAATGGTTTGGGCGTTGTGATTGTGAGCACTTCTAAAGGTGTAATGACTGACCGCAAAGCCCGTGCCAATGGTATCGGCGGTGAGTTGTTATGCGTGGTTGCCTAAGGGGAAAACATGTCTCGAATTGCTAAACATCCGGTAGTCGTTCCGGCTGGCGTTGACGTTAAGTTCTCTCCAGAAGCTATCATTGTTAAAGGTAAAAACGGCGAACTGTCCCTGCATCAGCATGCTGAAGTAAATGTAGCATTAAATGATGGACAATTAGTTATTACTGCCAACGACAGCAGTACAAAAGCGAATGCTTTATCTGGTACCGTGCGTGCGTTACTGCACAACATGGTTGTTGGTGTAAGCAATGGTTTTGAGAAAAAACTGCAATTGATTGGTGTAGGCTATCGCGCTCAAGCTCAAGGAAAGGTATTGAATCTTTCTTTGGGCTACTCTCATCCGATTAATTACGAATTGCCAGAAGGCATTACAGCTACTACACCTTCAGCTACCGAAATTATCATTGCTGGTGCTGACAAACAGGTAGTAGGGCAAGTTGCTGCTGAAATTCGTGGATTCCGTCCGCCTGAACCTTATAAAGGTAAAGGTGTACGATATGCTGATGAGCGTGTCGTTATTAAAGAAACCAAGAAAAAATAATTGAGGCTCACTGATGGATAAAAATGTAGCAAGACTGCGTCGTGCACGTAAAACCCGTGCCAAAATTGCAGCCCTGAACAAAGTGAGATTGTGCGTTTTTCGTACCAATAATCACATTTATGCCCAGGTTATTAGCGCTGAAGGTGATCGAGTATTGGCTCAGGCTTCTACTCTTGAGGCTGATGTGCGTGCCAGCATCAAATACGGCAGCAATGTAGACGCTGCGGTAGTGGTTGGCAAACGCATTGCTGAAAAAGCTAAAGCAGCCGGCATTGAAGCAGTGGCATTTGACCGTTCAGGTTTTCAATACCATGGTCGCGTTAAAGCCTTGGCTGAGGCAGCCCGTGAAAACGGCTTAAGCTTCTAATAAACTGGAGACCAGAAATATGGCAAAACACGAAACTGAAGAACGCGGTGACGGCCTGATCGAAAAGATGGTTGCCGTAAACCGTGTGACCAAAGTGGTTAAAGGTGGCCGCATTATGGCTTTTTCAGCTTTAACCGTAGTAGGTGATGGCGATGGTCGCATCGGTATGGGCAAAGGTAAATCTAAAGAGGTTCCTGTTGCTGTACAGAAAGCCATGGATCATGCACGTCGTAACATGATTAAAGTGCCATTAAATGGCCGTACAATTCATCATGAAGTAATCGGTCGTCATGGCGCTACTCGCGTATTCATGCAGCCTGCCAAAGAAGGTAATGGTGTGAAAGCAGGTGGTCCGATGCGTTTGGTTTTTGATGCAATGGGCATTCATAATATCTCTGCTAAAGTGCATGGTTCAACTAATCCTTACAATATTGTTCGTGCAACATTGGATGGTTTGTCTAAACTGTACACGCCAGCTGAAATTGCTGCCAAACGTGGCCTGACCGTAGAAGAAATTTTAGGAGCAGATCATGAGTGAGCAGAAAACCGTACGCATTACACTGGTTAAAAGCTTGATTGGCACTATTGCCGCTCATCGTGCCTGCGCACGTGGCTTAGGTTTGCGTCATCGTGAGCATACTGTTGAAGTGCTTGATACCCCCGAAAATCGTGGCATGATCAACAAAATCAGCTACCTTTTGAAAGTGGAGAAGTAACATGCTTTTGAATACCATTCAGCCTGCTGAAGGTGCTAAACATGCGGCTCGCCGCGTGGGTCGTGGCATCGGCAGTGGTTTAGGCAAAACCTGTGGCCGTGGGCACAAAGGTCAGAAAAGCCGTAAAGGTGGTTATCATAAAGTTGGTTTCGAAGGCGGACAAATGCCTTTGCAGCGTCGCTTGCCGAAACGTGGCTTTAAATCTATGACAGCTCATCTAAATGCTGAAGTGCGTCTGGATGAACTGGCAAGAGTTGCAGTAAACGAAATTGATGTTCTGGTATTGAAACAGGCCGGATTGGTACCTGCAACTGCTTTGAATGTCAAAATTATTGCATCTGGCAACATTGATAAGGCGGTAACTTTAAATGGTATTAAAGCCACCAAAGGTGCGCAACAGGCCATTGAAGCTGCCGGTGGTAAAGTAGCAGAATAAGGCAAGGAAACAAGTGGCTAATCCGCAATCCGCAACAGGACTTTCAAAGTTTGGTGATTTAAAAAATCGTCTGTTATTTTTGCTTGGTGCGTTGGTTGTATTCCGCATCGGATCGCATATTCCAGTGCCCGGTGTGGATGGTGCTGCTTTGACCAAACTGTATGAAAGTGCCGGCGGAGGCATATTGAGCATGCTCAATATGTTTTCCGGCGGTTCACTGCAACGGTTCAGTATCTTTGCAATTGGTGTTATGCCATATATTTCAGCTTCAATTATTGTACAGCTGGCTTCTGAAATTATCCCTTCCCTGAAAGCACTCAAAAAGGAAGGTGAAGCTGGACGTCGGACTTTGACGAAATATACGCGTTATGGCACTGTATTGTTGGCTACTCTACAAAGTTTCGGTGCCGCAGCATTTGTTTATCAACAAAATGTAGTGGTATCTGGCCAGTTTGAATTTTATTTGACTACCATGGTGTGTCTGGTTACCGGAACCATGTTTCTTATGTGGCTTGGTGAGCAGATTACAGAACGTGGTATTGGTAATGGTATTTCGCTGATTATTACTGCCGGTATCGCAGCCAGTCTGCCTGCCGGTATTGGTCGCTTACTAACACTGACTAGTCAGGGTTCAATCAGTTATTTGATGGCTGTTGCACTGATTGTTGGGGCATTAGCTTTGATTTATGCTGTTGTATACATCGAAAGTGCACAACGTAAAGTACCGGTGCAATATGCTAAGCGGCAAGTAGGTAATCGCATTATGCAGGCTCAGAATTCACATTTGCCATTTAAATTGAATATGGCCGGCGTGATACCGCCAATTTTTGCGTCTAGTATTATTCTGTTTCCCTCTACTCTATTAAGCTGGTTTGGTTCAGCTAATCAAGATGGATGGTTGCAGAAACTGGCCACACTCTTGCAGCATGGTCAGCCTGTTTATATTTTGCTATTTGCAGCTACTATTATCTTCTTTTGTTATTTCTATACGGCGTTGGTATTCAGTCCAAGAGAAATGGCAGAAAATCTGAAGAAAAGTGGTGCTTTCGTGCCGGGTATTCGCCCTGGTGAACAAACCAGTCGTTATCTGGAGAAAGTTGTATTGCGTTTAACCTTCTGGGGCGCAATTTATATAGCTATCGTGTGCCTGATTCCGGAAGTACTAACTTCTGCGATGAATGTACCTTTCTACCTAGGTGGCACCTCACTACTTATTCTGGTGGTGGTGACCATGGATTTTAAAACGCAAATTGCTTCTTATGTGATGAGTAGTCAGTATGAACATCTAATGAAGCGTTCTGCGATGAAATCATTATCATCACGTCGTTAAGTATTATGGCTAAAGAAGATACCATACAAATGCAGGGTGAAATCCTTGAAACCCTGCCCAACGCAACTTTTAAAGTTAAACTAGAAAACGATCATGTCGTTTTAGGTCATATTTCTGGAAAAATGCGTATGCATTACATACGTATTTCTCCTGGAGATAAGGTGACTGTGGAATTGACTCCGTACGATTTGACTCGTGCTCGCATCGTTTTCCGCGCCCGCTAAGAGTAGAAAGGAAATAATATGCGCGTTCAGCCGTCGGTAAAGAAAATTTGCCGCAATTGTAAAATCATCCGTCGCAACCGCGTTGTACGTGTGATTTGTACCGACCCTCGTCACAAACAACGTCAAGGCTAATTGGATAACCCTAAGTCTTTATGTTATAGTGACAGACTTTTTGCCCTAAGGAAAAAATATGGCTCGTATTGCAGGGGTGAATATCCCTAACAATGCCCATATCGTAATTGGCCTTCAGGCTATTTATGGTATTGGTTCGTCTCGCGCTAAACTGGTTTGCGAAGCTGCCGGCGTTGTGCCGAGCACTAAAGTTAAAGATTTGGACGAGGCTCAACTTGATGCTTTACGTGAACAAATTGCCAAATACCATGTAGAAGGTGATTTGCGTCGTGAAGTAACCATGAACATCAAACGATTGATGGATATGGGCTGCTATCGTGGTCTGCGTCATCGTCGTGGTTTGCCTTGCCGTGGTCAGCGTACCCGTACCAATGCGCGTACTCGTAAAGGTCCGCGTAAAGCGATTGCAGGCAAGAAATAATTGATAAGGAACAATAATGGCTAAAGCAAACACAGCTCGTGTGCGCAAGAAAGTACGTAAATCCGTAAGTGAAGGTATTGTGCATGTACATGCATCTTTCAATAATACCATCATTACTATCACTGACCGTCAGGGCAATGCATTATCTTGGGCTACCTCTGGCGGTGCTGGTTTTAAAGGTTCACGTAAAAGCACACCATTTGCCGCTCAGGTTGCGGCTGAAGCAGCTGGCAAAGTTGCCCAAGAGTATGGCGTAAAAAATCTGGAAGTTCGTATTAAAGGGCCGGGTCCTGGTCGCGAATCTTCTGTACGTGCGCTCAACGCTCTTGGTTTCAAGATTACCAGTATTACAGACGTTACTCCATTGCCACACAATGGTTGTCGGCCACCTAAAAAACGTCGTATCTAACAGGAGTATTCGAGTATGGCACGTTATACCGGCCCGAAATGTAAATTAGCCCGTCGTGAGGGTACTGATCTTTTTCTGAAGAGTGCTCGTCGCTCTCTGGATTCTAAATGTAAGCTGGATTCTGCTCCAGGTCAGCACGGTGCGAAAAAACCTCGCCTGTCTGGCTATGGATTGCAATTGCGTGAAAAACAAAAAATTCGTCGTATTTACGGCGTTTTGGAACGTCAGTTCCGCCGTTATTTTGCTGAAGCAGCCCGTCGTAAAGGTTCGACTGGTGAATTGCTGCTTCAGTTGTTGGAATCTCGTTTAGACAACGTGGTATACCGCATGGGTTTTGGTTCTACACGTGCTGAAGCCCGTCAGTTGGTATCTCACAAAGCCATTACCGTGAACGGCCAAGTTGTCAATATCCCTTCTTTTCAAGTAAAAGCTGGTGATGTAGTTGCTGTTCGCGAAAAAGCCAAAAAACAGGTGCGTATTCAAGAAGCTTTCAGTCTGGCCAGTCAGATCGGCTTACCAAGCTGGGTTTCTGTTGAAGAAGGCAAACTGGAAGGTGTTTTCAAAAACATGCCAGATCGCACTGAATTGAGTGGCGATATTAATGAACAGCTGGTGGTAGAGTTTTACTCTAAATAAAGCTGGTTAAGTGAGGACAGTTAAATGCAAAACACATCCGAATTCTTGAAACCGCGTCAAATTGACGTTGACACCTTGTCTGCTACTCGAGCCAAAGTGTCTATGGAGCCGTTTGAACGTGGTTTCGGCCATACGTTGGGTAATGCTTTGCGTCGTATCTTACTGTCATCAATGAATGGTTATGCGTCGACAGAAGTAACGATTGAAGGCGTATTGCATGAATACTCTACGCTTGACAGTGTTCAGGAAGATGTTGTTGATATTCTTCTGAATCTGAAGGGCGTAGTATTTAAAGTGCATGGCCGCACAGAGGTAACTCTAAGTCTGAAAAAGTCTGGAGCAGGAGTTGTTACTGCTGCTGATATCGAGTTACCACATGACGTCGAAATTGTTAATCCTGATCATGTTATCTGCCATCTGTCAGAAGGTGGAAGTATTAATATGGAAATCAAGGTTGAGCAAGGACGTGGTTATGAAGCTGTGTCTGGTCGTCGAAATAAAGACGATCACAAACGTATCGGCGCTATTCAACTGGATGCAAGCTTTTCGCCTATCAGTCGTGTCAGCTTTGAAGTGGAACCGGCTCGTGTGGAGCAACGTACTGATTTAGACCGCTTAGTTTTGGATATTGAAACCAATGGTGCAATTGATCCGGAAGAAGCGGTACGCAGTGCGGCCTGTATTTTGATTGATCAGATGTCAATCTTTGCTGATTTACAGGGTACGCCGGTAGCAGTAGTGGAAGAAAAAGAACCACCTATTGATCCTATTCTACTTCGTCCTGTGGATGATCTGGAGTTGACCGTTCGTTCAGCAAACTGTTTGAAAGCTGAAGATATTTACTATATTGGCGATTTGATTCAACGTACAGAGACTGAACTGTTGAAAACTCCGAATCTGGGTAGAAAATCTCTGAATGAAATCAAGGAAGTCCTGGCTTCCAAAGGTTTGACGTTGGGTTCAAAACTGGAAGCCTGGCCGCCGGCCAGTCTGGAAAAGCCACAAGTTTGATGATTAAAGGATAATGACATGCGTCATCGTAATGGTAACCGCAAATTAAACCGCACCAGCAGTCATCGTGCTGCTATGTTGCGTAATATGGCTAATTCATTGTTGACTCACGAAGCGATTGTAACTACTTTGCCGAAAGCTAAAGAGTTACGCCGTGTAGCTGAACCGTTGATTACTTTAGGTAAAAAGCCTTCACTGGCCAATCATCGTTTAGCGTTTAATCGTACACGTGATCGTGAAGTTGTTGTAAAGTTATTTAATGAATTGGGCCCGCGCTTCGCTAATCGAAATGGTGGCTATCTGCGCATTTTGAAATATGGTTTCCGTAAAGGTGATAATGCTCCATTGGCTCTGGTTGAGTTAGTAGAGAAAGCACCTGAAACAGAAGCTGTTGCTGAGTAATCAGACTTCAAATACAAGCCAGCCGTTAGGCTGGCTTGTTTCATTTTGTTTATTTGCTCGTTAATACAATTATGATTGTGTAGAAATTTTACTTGTGAAATTATTTTAAATGCTTGATGGGTATCGACAAGTTTTATTAAAAGAAGATTTGGTCGCTTTGTCACTAAGTAAAAAATGAGGATTCACGCAATAATTAATGGGTATAGCTAGCAATAATTATAAGTATAAGATATATGGTATGACTTGAATTGTTTGCTAGGTGAATTTGTTAACACTGATTATTTAGTAGAGCAATTAAATTCTTAATTCTTAGCTAAATCTTTGTATATGATGATATTTCATCCATTTATTTATCTTTAGTTAAAGCACGATATGATGTAATTAAATGTTTAAACGCAGATTAATAATTTCATTATTTTATTTATCAGTTCTCATTTGATTGCTTTGCTGGAATGGCTGCTGATAAATCGTCTTCTGCGTATAATTGTTTCCCGTAAATTAACCATTGTTATTCAAGGAGAAACTATGAAGTACTTGCGATTGGCGTTATGTGGTTTGATTTTGTTGACTGCTTCATTTGCATGGGCAGGCCGTATTTTACCTCGCGATGTTCAGATTGTAGTGCTGAAAAATGCTGAGGGGCAACAGGTTGTATTGGGAACTGCGAAAAAGGCCTGGTTACGTACCCTGAGTCTGGGCTTAATCAATGGTAATAAAACATTTCAATTGAGTCGTGCCGTAAGAGTGCATGATGCCAATAACCGTTTTATTACTTATAATAATTTGTCTAGATTCAAGAACTCTCCGATAGCGGTACGCTTTGACAGGATGAATCAGATTCTAGAAATCTGGGTGTTGACGGATGAGGAACAGAATGAGTTGATCCGCCCGAATAATCCTCAGGTTGAATAATATTGTTAGGTGTTATGAAAAAAGTATTTATACGAACCTTTGGTTGTCAAATGAATGAGTATGATAGCGAAAAAATGCTGTCTGTACTTGCGGAAGGACAATCTTTAGAGCGTACTGACAGAGCTGAAGATGCGGACATTATTCTGTTTAATACTTGCTCAGTACGGGAAAAAGCTCAGGAAAAAGTATTTTCAGATTTGGGACGTATTCGGCCGTTAAAGACTAAAAATCCGAATTTAATCATCGGCGTGGGCGGCTGTGTGGCCTCTCAGGAAGGTGAGGCAATCATTCAGCGGGCGCCTTATGTAGATGTTGTTTTTGGACCGCAGACTTTGCACCGTTTGCCGCAAATGATTTTGGATAAGGAGACGAGTGGTCTTTCTCAGGTAGATATTTCTTTTCCTGAAATAGAAAAATTTGACCATTTGCCACCGGCTCGTGTAGAGGGAGGAGCGGCTTTTGTTTCCATTATGGAAGGCTGTTCCAAATATTGTAGTTTCTGTGTTGTCCCTTACACGCGTGGTGAAGAGTTTTCTCGTCCATTGGAGGATGTGTTAACTGAAATTGCCGGACTGGCTCAACAAGGTGTTAAGGAAATTAACCTGCTAGGGCAGAATGTGAATGCTTATCGGGGCGATATGGGCAATGGTGAAATATGTGATTTTGCTACTTTGCTGCGTATTGTCCATGAAATACCTGGTATTGAGCGCATGCGTTTCACAACGAGCCATCCTCGTGAATTTTCTGACGCTATTATTGAGTGCTATCGGGACTTGCCAAAATTGGTATCGCATCTGCATTTGCCAGTACAGTCTGGTTCTGATCGTGTGCTAGCAGCAATGAAACGTGGCTATACTGCATTGGAATATAAACATATTATTCGTAAATTACGTGCTATACGTCCGGATTTATGTTTGAGCTCAGATTTTATTGTAGGATTTCCAGGTGAAACGGAACGAGAATTTGAGCAGACGTTGAAGCTGGTACAGGATCTGGCTTTTGATTTAAGTTTCGTCTTTATTTATAGTCCGCGGCCAGGTACGCCAGCGGCTAATTTGCCAGATGATACGCCACATACTGAAAAGGTACGTCGGCTGGAGGCTTTAAATGAAGTGATAGAGACTGAAACAGCTCGTATTAATCAATCAATGCTTGGAAGTGTTCAGCGCTGTCTGGTGGAAGGTGTCTCCAAAAAGGATCCAGATCAGTTGCAGGCTCGAACAGCTAATAACAGAGTGGTAAATTTTACCGGCCATCCACGTCTGATAAATCAAATGGTTGAGTTGGAAATTACTGAGGCACATACATTCTCGTTACGCGGAAAAATTGTTTTGGCCGAATGAATAATTCATTAGGAAAGCAGAGGAAAGCAAAGCGCTAATGAGGCTTGTAAATGCAGATCAATATGCATATAAATACAAACAAGAAGGCTGTATTGGTTATTCGATTAGCTGCAATATGGTAGTGTTTTTGTCCGGTTACCTATCTGTTTAATTGTGTTAGCCGGTTTTGTGTGGCCTTTTTTCGGTATTAAAAGGAATTGGCATGAGCCCAGTGGGTATTTCTTTTTTGGATCGTTTTTTTAAAATTAAAGAAAGTGGCAGTAGTGTGCGCACTGAGGTGCTAGCAGGCCTGACTACTTTTTTGGCAATGAGTTATATTTTGGTAGTCAACCCATCCATTCTGAAGGATGCAGGAATGGATTTTGGTGCCGTTTTTGTGGCTACCTGTATTTCTTCGGCATTTGCTTGCATGATGATGGGACTAATAGCAAATTATCCGATTGCTCTGGCACCGGGTATGGGACTGAATGCCTATTTTACCTATGCAGTAGTGAAAGGTATGGGTATTTCATGGCAAGTGGCGTTGGGCGCGGTTTTTGTTTCAGGTATTATTTTTATTATCCTGAGCTTATTTAAGGTACGCGAGGCAATAGTGAATTCTTTACCGAATTCGCTTAAGTTTTCCATTGGTGGGGGTATAGGGCTGTTTCTTGCTCTAGTAGCATTAAAAAGTGCCGGTGTTGTGGTTTCTAATCCGGCGACTTTGGTTAGTTTGGGCGATATTCATTCACCTCAGGTATTGATGACAATTGTTGGGTTCTGCTTTATCGTCACATTGGAGCATTTTCGGGTACGCGGCGGGATAATTATTGGTATTTTAACCATTACGGCTGTAGCTTCGTTGATGGGTATCAATCAGTTTCAGGGCGTGTTTGCACCAGTGCCTTCATTAGCTCCTACTTTCTTACAGCTGGATTTTCATGATTTATTTACCATGAGTCTGGTAAGTGTTATTTTTGTTTTTTTCTTTGTTGATTTATTCGACAGTACAGGGGTACTGATTGGTGTGGCTGGTCGCGCAGGGTTGCTAGTAGACGGCAAGTTGCCACGGGTAAAAAAGGCATTGTTGGCTGATTCTACGGCCATTGTGGTGGGAGCTGGACTAGGTACTTCTTCTACTACGGCTTATGTGGAATCAGCAGCGGGTGCGGCTGCTGGCGGGCGCACAGGTTTAACGGCGGTTGTTGTAGGTATTTTGATGCTGGCAAGTTTATGGTTTTCTAAACTGGCTGCGAGTGTTCCTCCCTATGCGACTGCACCTGCATTGATGTATGTTGGCGTGCTGATGATGCGCAGTATGACTGAGATTGACTGGAAAGATGTTTCTGAAGCAGCGCCAGCATTTTTTACTCTGATTTTTATGCCTTTCGCTTATTCTATTGCGGATGGTATTGCCATGGGCTTTATCAGTTATGCACTGATTAAATTGTTCTGTGGTAGGGTTAAAGATGTATCTTACATGGTATGGATAATTGCGGTTTTATGGGCATTTAAACTGCTATGGCTTGGAGCATAATGTAGTTTGGTTGATAACAGGCAGCCGCTATGGCTGCCTGAATATTTTTAGCCGCAGGCTTGAATGCTGATTGTACCCGATATGATTCGTAATCACTGATTTATATAAATGATAATGGAGAAATGATGTCTTTAATTGATGAGATTATGGACTTTAATCAGAAGTTTGTGGATGCTGAAGAATACGAGCAGTTTTTTACTGACAAATATCCTGAAAAAAATCTGGCCATTGTGTCTTGTATGGACGCAAGAATTCTGGATTTGCTGCCTCGGGCGCTAGGATTGAAAAATGGGGATGCCAAAGTGATTCGCAATGCCGGTGCTTTGGTTACTCATCCGTGGGGTTCAGTGATGCGCTCGTTGCTGGTGGCAGTCTTTGAAATGAACGTACACGAAATCATGGTAATTGGGCATTATGACTGTGGTATGCAGGAATTACATGTACCAGATATGTTGGATCGTATGCGGGCACGTGGTATCAGTGATGAACGTTTGGAGATACTGGAGAATGCTGGTGTGGATTTTCATAAGTGGTTGACAGATTTTGATAGTGTGGAAGACGCGATTATGCATTCTGTTAATATGATACGTAAGCATCCGTTGATGCCGAGTGAAATAAAGGTACATGGTCTGGTGATCCATCCCATTACGGGAAAACTGAATATTGTGGTGAATGGAAATAAAGTATGAAACGAGTTGGTTTGTTTGGTGGTACGTTCGATCCACCACACAATGGCCATATTCATATTGCGCAGGCTTTTGCAGATGAATTAAAGCTGGATAATGTGATATTTATTCCGGCTGGTGATCCATATCATAAACTGAGACAGTCTAATTCAACCGCAGAACAACGGTTGTGCATGGTAGAGCAGGTAATTGCTATGGATAAACGTTTCAGTGTTTCTGATTGTGATGTGCGGCGTAAAGGGCCTACCTATACGATTGATACGGTTTCTTTATTTCGACAGGTGTTTACACAGACACAGTTATGGTGGTTGCTGGGTATGGATTCATTATTACAATTGCCTAAATGGTATCGTTATCAGGCTTTATTGCAAAGTGTGAATCTAGCTATTGCTCAGCGTGGCGAACAAGGTTTAACTGAGTTGCCGAATGATTTACAGGGTTGGCTACCAGAAGCTTTGGCTAAAAATTTGATTGCACCAGACGGTGCGGATGGCGGTCGGGCTAAATTATTACAGGCATCATTTTTACCGGTAAGTTCCCATGAAATTCGTGCAGAATGGTCAAAAGGGAAGCATGATGATGTACCGGCTGCGGTAGCCCAATATATCGACCAAGAAAACCTTTATCGGGCATAATTTGCCTGTTTTAATGCATTTTCGAGCAGGAAATGCTTTTTACACATTAGGAAATAAACAGTATGGATGAAAATCTTATCGCTCAATGGGACAATATGGTTGCCATTTGCGTGGATGCACTTGAAGATATTAAAGGTAAAGATATTACTGTGTTGGATACTTCAGCACAAACTTCGCTGTTTTCGCGAATGATTATTGCCAGTGGTGACAGTACGCGTCAGGTAAAAGCGCTGGCTAACAATGTGGCTGTAGAATTAAAAGAAGCTGGTTATGAAATAATCAGTACTGAGGGGCTGGATAGTGGTGAATGGGCTCTGGTTGATGCAGGTGATCTTGTCGTACATGTAATGCAGCCAGCGGTGCGTGATTATTATGATATAGAAGCATTATGGGGTGGTGAAAAGCCTTCTTTTCATGCTGGCGCAGCTAAACCATGGCAGGCTGCTGATTGACGGATTCTGATGTTTTTTGTGATTGAATGAATATTACCGTATTGGCTGTAGGAACGAAGATGCCGCAATGGGTGGATCATGCGGTGCGTGATTACAGCAAAAGATTTGGCCGAGAAATTCAGTTTCAGCTTAAAGAAATCAAACCTGAAAAACGAGGTGCCGGTGTTAATGCCGCGCAGGCTATGGCAGCTGAAGAACAGCGCATTGTTGCAGCCATACCCGCACATAGTTATCTGATTGTATTGGATGAGCGTGGTAAGGCACCCACTTCAATGGAACTGGCCGATAGTTTAAAGAAATGGCAACAGCAGGGCGACAATCTGTGTTTTATTATTGGTGGAGCTGATGGCATGACGACCAATTTGAAGCAGCGGGCAAATATGTTGATGCGATTGTCGAGCCTGACTTTACCACACGGAATGGTAAGGGTGTTGCTGACTGAGCAGCTATATCGTGCTCAGTCTATTCTGCATAATCATCCCTACCATCGTGAATAATTTCTTAAGGTAGTTACTGCCTCTGGTCGCAGAACTTGTGTGACTGGAGGTGCTAATTATTTATAATTAATCTAGATAGAAATAATGTCCTGACATAGAATGAATAGCCCCGAACAGGGGGTAGGCTAGTATATAATTGCGCTGCAATCAGATTGGTAGTGCTAATAGCCTATATTGTCTGAATTTATTCATAATAAGTAAAGTCTGATCATGAATCCTACCCCTCTCCTTGATACAATTGATCTACCACAGGATTTGCGTCGTTTGCAAAAAAGCCAGTTACCCCAACTGGCAGATGAATTGCGTGCGTATTTGCTGGAATCAGTAAGCAAGACAGGGGGGCACTTTGCGAGTAATTTGGGTGCAGTTGAGTTAACTGTAGCCCTACACTATGTGTACCAGACGCCACAGGATCATTTGGTATGGGATGTGGGTCATCAGAGTTATCCGCATAAAATTTTGACCGGACGTAAAGGAAAAATGGCTACGATGCGCCAGTTTGGCGGTCTGGCTGGATTTCCGAAACGCAGTGAATCTGAATACGACGTATTTGGTGTAGGCCATTCTTCTACCTCTATCGGTGCGGCATTGGGTATGGCGGTGGCCGATAAATTGCAGCACAGAAACAATCGAAGTGTGGCGATTATTGGTGATGGTGCTATGACAGCAGGGCAGGCGTTTGAAGCGTTGAATAATGCTGGTGATATGGACGTGGATTTACTTGTTATTTTAAATGACAATGAGATGTCTATTTCTCCTAATGTTGGTGCTCTTCCGAAATATCTGGCCAGAAATCCTTTGCATGATGTTAAAGGACTGGTGAAATCAATCAAGCAAAAATCAGAAAAGGTTTTGGGTATGGTACCCGGGGCTCTGGATGTAGCGCAGCGGGTAGAAAACAAAATCAAAGGCCTAATTGAAGAAAGTACCACTTCGGAAACGCTGTCCTTATTCGATAATTTTGGCTTTACTTATTCCGGACCAGTTGATGGACATGATGTTATTCAGCTTGTAGATGTGCTTCAGGATATGCGCAACCGGAAAGGGCCGCAATTATTGCATATCATTACCAAAAAAGGCCAAGGTTACAAACTGGCAGAAAATGATCCTGTAACTTTTCACGCAGTCAGTGCTTTTGATCCGGCTCAGGGCCTGTATTCATCTGGTGCAAATGCTTCTAATCCGACTTATACCCAGATATTTAGCCAATGGATAATTGATCAGGCAGCGGCAGATAAAAAACTGCTGGCTATTACCCCTGCTATGCGAGAAGGCAGTGGACTGGTGGAGTTTGCTCGTCGTTATCCGGAACGTTATTTTGATGTCGGAATTGCGGAGCAGCATGCAGTCACGTTTGCGGCAGGTCTGGCTTGTGAGCAAATGAAGCCGGTAGTAGCTATTTATTCCACTTTTCTGCAACGAGCGTATGATCAGCTCATTCACGATGTTGCTTTGCAAAATTTACCAGTTTTGTTTGCCATTGACCGTGGCGGAATTGTAGGTGCTGATGGTCCGACACATGCAGGTGTTTATGATTTAAGCTACCTTCGTTGTGTGCCTAATTTGGTTATTGCCGTACCAAGCGATGAACATGAATGTCGTTTACTGCTATCTAGCTGTTACCAGCTCAATCAGCCAGCTGCTGTACGCTATCCTAGAGGGGCAGGTACAGGTGTACCAGCTGGTACGAATTTGGCAACTGTAGCAATTGGTAAGGGGGTAGTACGTCGTCAGGGGCAAAGGATTGCTTTAATTGCATTTGGAAGTATGGTATCAGCTGCTATGTGTGTAGCGGATGCTATCGATGCTACAGTGGCTGATATGCGGTTTGTTAAACCACTGGATACCGAACTTTTACTTCATCTGGCTGCTGAACATGATTATTTGGTGACCGTTGAAGAAAATAGTAGGATTGGTGGAGCTGGCAGTGCAGTGCTTGAAGTGCTGACACAGCATAATTTAGTCAAACCGGTTCTCACACTGGGCATACCTGATATTGTAACTGAGCATGGTGATTCAGCACAGCTATTAGACCAGATGGGACTGAGTGCTGCCAAAATTCAGCAACACATTCTTGATTGGGTCGTTTAGTTTTTAGCTAAAATCCTGGTTTAGGCTTGGTTTCAATGTTCTAAATCTTCTAAGCATATTTGACATAAATTCTTATGGTTGCAGTTACATATTAAATAGCAACTAATCTAATAGCCAGAAAAAATTAGGTGTTATGCTTTTTTTCAACATTATATTGATTTTAGTCAGTTTTCAGTAGCTAATTTTAGTTATATGCGAATCAATTCAATAATTAAATCTGTTGTTCGTCTGTTTTAATATTTCTTCATTAGCAGCTTTTTGGTTATTGCTGGTGTCTTTAGTTGGTTGAAAATTTAATTTAATATCCTACATAAAAACTTTGCTGTAATGGCTTCTGCTTAGAACGAAATTTCCATTTTACGAGTAGTAGAAAGGATGCAGCATAACCTCTCTTTGGTTAAATATTGGTATTTATATTTGGAGTGATTGCCTAAAAAATGTACAATAATTCACCTCTGAATATTGATTTCCCATAATTAGTTTACTGAATATGCAAATAGGTTGTTATCAGCTGACAGCCCCTGTTGCGTTGGCTCCCATGGCTGGTATAACTGATAAACCCTTTCGCCAGCTGTGCCGTGAGTTCGGAGCCGGCTGGGCAGTCAGTGAAATGATTACCAGTGATCCAAGCTTGCAATATACTCGTAAAACTTTGCAGCGTGCGGATTATAAGGGTGAAAGCGGTATCAAGGTAGTTCAGATAGCTGGAAGTGAACCGCAGCAACTGGCAGAAGCTGCACGCTATAATGTTGCCCGTGGTGCAGACGTCATTGATATCAATATGGGTTGTCCAGCCAAAAAGGTATGTAATGTACTGTCAGGCAGTGCTTTATTACAGAATGAATCATTGGTTGAAGCAATTTTACAGGCTGTAGTTAATGCAGTAGATGTGCCTGTAACTTTGAAAACAAGGCTTGGGTGGGATGATGAGCATCGCAATATACTAACCATTGCCCATCTGGCGCAGGAGGCAGGAATTGCCGCTCTGGCGGTACATGGCCGTACACGTACACAAATGTATCGTGGTGAAGCGAGTTATGATCTGATTGCTCAGATACGTCAGCAAATAAACCTGCCATTGTGGGTTAATGGAGATATAACCAGTCCACAAAAAGCCTTAAAAGTATGGCAGCAGACTGAGGCTGATGGCGTGATGGTGGGGCGCGCAGCTCAGGGGCAACCGTGGCTGTTTCGAGATCTTGTGCATTATCATCAGCATGGATGTTTGCCACCCTCTTTAACGGTAGCGGAGCATGCACAGGTTATAGTAGAACATATTGTGGCTATGCATCAATTCTATGGTGATATAACGGGTGTCCGTATTGCCCGTAAGCATATTGGCTGGTACGTCGCTGCCTTACCGCAGGGCGAGCATTTTCGCAAGCAGGTCAATAGCGTGAACGATGCGAAGATTCAGTTACAGCTGATTAATGATTTTTTAGACAGGCAGGTAGCACAACTATCGGTATGGCCTTGCTCCTATCGGCAGCAGTAACTGTTTGCCTTGTCATACGAGGATAATATAAATGAGTGAAGCACCCAAAGTAAGTATCGCTCAATGTATAGAGGTCAATGTAAGGCAATATTTTGCAGATCTGGATGGAGAAACACCTTGTGCTGTTTATGATATGGTGTTGCAGCAGATGGAATTACCATTGTTGCGTTGTGTGATGGATGTTTGTGAACACAACCAGACTCGCGCTGCACAAATTCTAGGTCTCAATCGCAATACTTTGCGAAAAAAATTAATGCAGTATCATTTGCTGGACTGAGGCAGTTTTAATTGAATACTAAGGGAGATGTCATGGTGGGAATCAAACGGGCACTGATAAGTGTGTCTGATAAAACTGGTGTGGTTGATTTTGCGCGTCAGTTAGTACAACTGGGCGTTGAATTACTGTCAACCGGAGGAACTGCCAGTCTATTGGCCAAAGAAAATATAGCGGTGACTGAAGTAGCAGACCATACTGGATTTCCGGAAATGCTGGATGGGCGAGTAAAGACACTACACCCTAAAATCCATGGTGGTATTCTGGCACGACGTGATAATGCTAAACACATGAATCAGCTTGCAGCACAAGCTATCGGAACCATAGATCTTGTATGTGTAAACCTGTACCCTTTTGCTGCAACTGTTGCGAAACAGGATTGTACATTGGAAGACGCCATCGAAAATATCGATATCGGCGGTCCTGCAATGGTTCGCTCTGCCGCCAAAAACTGGCGTGATGTGGCTATTGTAACTGATAGTAATGATTATGCTGCTATAATCGATGAAATCAGAAAGCAAAGTGACCTGTCTGAGCAAACCCGATTTAATCTAGCACGCAAAGCTTTTGCGCATACAGCTCAATATGATGGCATGATTGCCAATTATCTGACACGCATTGACGATAAGAATTTATCTGGAATACCAGATTTACAAACCTTTTCCCAGCAATATAACCAAAGCTGGCTGAAAATTCAGGATTTACGCTATGGCGAAAATCCACATCAGCAGGCTGCATTTTACCGAGAGTTGCAGCCTGCTGAAGGCAGTCTCGCTAAATATCAGCAACTGCAGGGAAAAGAATTATCTTACAACAATATTGCGGACGCCGATGCAGCATGGGAAACAGTCAAGTCTTTTACTCAGCCGGCCTGTGTTATTGTCAAACATGCTAATCCTTGTGGTGTTGCCATAGCCAATGACACTTTAACCGCTTACCAATTAGCGCTGGCGACCGATACAACCAGTGCATTTGGAGGAATTATTGCCTTCAATCGTGAAGTAGATGCGGCCACTGTAGAAGCCGTAACTGGTCAGTTCCTCGAAGTTTTATTGGCTCCTGCTTTCACGGACGAGGCCAAGGTCATCATAGCGGCCAAAAAGAATGTCCGAGTACTGGAAATTCCTTTGTCTGCCGGAGCAAATCAGTTTGAATTAAAACGTGTGGGTGGTGGTTTGCTGGTGCAGACACCAGACAGGCATTATATCGATGCAAGTGATTTAAAGGTCGTAACAGCAAGAGTACCCAGCGAACAGGAAATTAAAGACTTACTATTTGTATGGAATGTAGCTAAGTATGTGAAATCTAATGCTATTGTATTTGGTAAAAACGGGCAGACGTATGGTATCGGAGCAGGACAAATGAGCCGTGTCGATTCCACGCGAATTGCTGCGCGAAAAGCACAGGATGCTGGCTTCGAATTAAACGGTGCCTGTGCCGCTTCAGATGCTTTTTTTCCATTTAGAGACGGTGTGGATGTGATTGCTGCACAAGGTATCAAAGCCATTATCCAGCCCGGCGGTTCTGTTCGGGATGAAGAAGTAATAGCTGCTGCCAATGAACATGGAATTGCTATGGTGGTCACAGGTGTGCGCCACTTCCGTCATTAATTTTTTCCATGGCTTTGATACAAAAGCTACTATTTTTGTTTATCTTCTGACCAAAAATTGTAATTAAGCTAATTTATGGAACTGCTTACTTATTTATTAATAGGTGCTGTAGCAGGCTTCGCTGCTGGACTGTTTGGCGTTGGTGGTGGTTTGATTGTTGTACCTATTCTGTATATCGTCTTTATGCATGCAGGTTATGGTGAAGCGGTCACGATGCATCTGGCGCTGGGTACTTCTCTAGCAACCATTATGGTTACTTCTATTAGTTCCATGCTGGCGCATAACAAAAATCATGCAGTAATCTGGCCAGTTGTTGGGCGTTTAACACCTGGTCTTGTATTGGGGTCGTTTGGCGGTGCAGCCATCGCAGATGCATTATCAGGAGAAAAACTTCAACTGGTTATTGGTATTTTTACCCTTATGGTTGGTATCAATATGTTTCGCACCGCCTGCAGTCAACAAAATTTACAGCAAACTCAGTTAGTTAATTCTCGCTGGCACTGGTTGGCAGGTGTAATCATCGGTATTGCGTCAGCTTTGTTTGGTATTGGCGGAGGCAGTCTAACTGTACCTTATCTAAATCGAAGCGGATTAGCTATGCAGCAAGCTGTAGGTACTTCTGCCGCATGTGGTCTGCCAATTGCGCTTGCTGGTGCCATAGGCTTTATGTTTTTTGGTGCCCATGAACAAATTCATATTGAACATACCATAGGATATGTTCATATTTATGCGTTTATTGGCATCAGTTTCATGAGTTTTATCACAGCCAGACAGGGTGCTAAAGTGGCGCATTATCTTTCACCTAGAAAGCTGAAAAAATGTTTTGCTTGTCTGCTGCTCTTCATGAGCATGTATTTTTTAAGCAAAGCTGTATTGTTATAACTGATAAACGAGGTAAAAAATGGCTTTAAACGTGCAGATCTTACCCGTAACACCATTTCAACAGAATGCTGCATTATTATGGGATGATGTCAGCAAAGAAGCCGTATTAACAGATGTAGGTGGTGAAGCTGAACGCTTACTGGAGGCAGTAGAAACACATCAGCTGAACTTAAAAGCTATTTGGTTAACACATGGGCACCTTGACCATGCAAGCGGCGTAGAAGAATTAACTACCTTGCAGCCGGTACCCGTTTTGGGGCCGCATCAAGCTGACAACTACTGGTTGCAGGCGTTGCCAGATGTGACTGCCAGTTATGGTTTTCCCATTAGTCAGCCATTTATACCAACACGCTGGTTGAAGGAAGGAGAAGCATTAAAAGTAGGTGAGCATACATTTATCGTTTTTCACATACCAGGCCACACTCCAGGCCATGTTGTATTTTACAGTCAGGCTAATAAATTGCTGATAGCAGGTGATGTGTTATTTCGAGAATCTATCGGCCGTACAGATTTCCCTGGTGGTAATCATTCTGATCTAATCCGCGGTATTCAGGAAAAGCTATTATCTTTGCCTGATGATACCCGCGTATTACCAGGCCATGGCCCCATGACTACCATAGGTCACGAAAAGCAGCATAATCCATTTTTGCATTAATCTAACCAGCTGCCGTATTTTCTAATGAATTTATAATATAGACAAAGTTTTTTCGCGAATAATATATAGAAGTTCAGGTGAAAAAATACTATCTATATGATATTAAATTGCCGCCGAATGAACTTTTTATCAAAATGAATCTTAGTTATGCTCAAACGCCTGTTACTTTTTTATTCCATGGTGCGACCTTCAACAATAGCAACATTCCTGGAATGGCCAGAAAAAAGCATAACCAGAAAAAGCTCACATAACCTAGCCAGTTTATCAAATATCCAGTAGCAGCATTAATCAATGTTCTAGGCACAGCTGCCAGACTAGTAAACAGTGCTAGTTGAGTAGCAGTATAAGCAGGATTAGTTTCTTTGGCCATGTAGGCCACAAATGCTGCCGTACCCAAACCAACACCAATAGCTTCAAATCCTATAACCAAAGCCAAAGTAAAAAGCTCTTTAGAACCAATATGGATAAAAGGCCCCTGACTGGCCAGCCAGGCAAATCCTAGGATAGAAAAAACCTGAACTAGACCGAATAACCATAGCGCCCGATTTATACCCAGCTTAATCATCCATATACCGCCAAGAATTCCGGCGATAATTGTTGGCCATAAGCCAGCATTTTTGGCTATCAGACCAATATCCATCTTACTAAAGCCCATATCCATATAAAATGGTGTGGCCAGAGCGGTAGCCATACTGTCACCAAGCTTGTATAAAAAGATAAAAAACAGTACCAGTAATGCACTTTTAACACCTTTTCGTGCAAAAAATTCTTTAAAAGGCTCAACCACAGTTTCTTTAAAAGTTTTGGGTACAGTAATCGGTAAAGTGGGTTCGTGAGCTAAAAATAAAGTCATAAATATACCCGGCAACATAAATAACGCAGTAATAGCAAATACTGTCGGCCAAGGATAGATATCGGCCAGAATAAGAGATACAGAGCCGGGTACAAGAGCCGCAATACGATAAGCATTTACATGAATTGCATTGCCCAGTCCTAGTTCACTATCAGGTAATATTTCTCGCCGGAATGCATCCAATACAATATCCTGACTGGCCGCAAAAAAAGCCACAAACAGAGATAAAATTTTAATGAGATTCATATTTTGCTGGGGACTGAGCAGCATATAACCGAGAATAGACAACAATAAAGCTGACTGTGTGACAAACATCCATCCACGCCGCCTTCCTAACCATGGAAATTGCACAGCATCCATTAGAGGGGACCATAAAAATTTCCATGTGAATGGCAGACCAATAATAGAAAACAATCCTATAGTCTTTAAATCCACACCTTCATTACGCAGCCAGGCAGGAACAAGATTTATCAGAAAGTACAGTGGCAAACCTGAACTGAAACCTGTAAACACACAAATCAGCATATGCTGACTAAAAATTCGCTGCCAGATAGATGGAGGCGATTGATGAGCGTTCTGAGTCATACAGCAATAATCCAACAGCAAATTACATATGTCTAAGAGAATGGATAAATCCGAATTATTTATGCAGAAGTATAAGTTTACCTAGCCAGCAAGCTGACAATTAAACGCTATTGTACGCCAGATTTAAACAAGACAAAGGTTGCAGTAAAAGCTTAATTTAGCTGTAAGCCAACATTATTCATGTATAGAAAAATTCATGAAATTAGGCAACACAAGATCATTCAGAGGGAGAGTCTGAAGTAGCAAGAAGTAGCTCATCTTCATCTTCCTCTCCTTTTTGATAATATTCAGGCAAATTTTTACTGCTTTGTATCCCCAGCTGACGCAGCTTTTGCGCTCTGTTCACTAGGTTACCACGCCCGTTAACCAATTGCCCCATGGCTTTCTGAAATTGTCCTTGAGCCTGATCCAGATTTTTTCCGACACCTTCGAGAGTGTTCACAAAGCCAACAAATTTGTCATACAACTTACCGCCTTCTTTTGCAATAGTCAGCGCGTTCTGATTTTGCTGTTCACTACGCCAGATATGAGCAATAGTACGTAGTGTTGCCAGTAAAGTGCTGGGCCCAACCAGCATAATCCGCTTTTGGAAACAATCATCGAACAATTGATTATCCTGTTGTAGCGCGAGTAGATATGCCGGCTCAACCGGAATAAACATAAACACAAAATCGAGTGTATTTAGCCCATCAATTTCATCATAACATTTAGACGAGAGTTCCTTAATATGATGGCGCACAGACTGAATATGTGCAGCTAGCGCTTTCTCCGCACTGGCTGCATCTGTTGCCTGAGTATAACGGACATAAGCTGTCAGTGAAGTTTTAGCATCAATAACAATCTGTTTATTCTCAGGTAAATTTACCAACACATCCGGCTGCAAACGACGCTGACGACCAAACTCATCAATAATCGTATTAGACGCCTGTAGAACGTACTCACGTCCTTTTTGAAGACCAGAATTTTCCAATACCTTTTCCAGAATCATCTCGCCCCAGTTACCCTGATTTTTATTCTGAGTACCGGCTAAAGCATCGGTAAGCGCTTTAGCATCACAATGCAGTTGAGCATTAAGCTGCTGCAGGTGTTTTAGTTCATTTTCTAGCGTTGTACGTTCTTTTGCCTCTTTTTCATAAGTATGCTGAACCAGTTGACTAAATCCCTGCATACGCTCATGTAAAGGATTCAGCAACTGACTAAGACTAGCCTGATTCTGCTCACTAAAACGTTTACTTTTTTCTTCCAGAATATCATTAGCTAATGACTTAAATTGATTGCTGAGGCTATTACGCGCTTCGTTTAATAAAGCCAGCTTCTCCTCAAAGGCTTCGCGTTCAAGCTTAAGTTGCGTGTTAAGACGACTGTTTTCAATTTGTATATGATTTAATTTTTCCGCAGCATTTATATACTTTTGTTCACGAATATGCCAGTCCTCAGAACGCAGTTGCCAGTCCTGTAACTGCTGTTCTGCTGCAGCCAGATCGATGGTGGCAGACCGCAGTTGTTCACATTCTGATTGAAATGCTTCCTGAGCAGTAGTTAACTGGACATTTACTGCTTCTGCAGCACTCAAGCGTTTGTATACAACTTGTAATTCTTGACGACACCGAATCAATTCTTCATCATTGATCTGTTTATTTTGCTTAAGATAATTAACTTCTGTTTGTACACGAATCAACTCATTCAAGGCTTCTGATAACTGCTTCTTTACGGACTGATGTTCTTGTAATGATTTGTGTCGATATGTTAAATATATAATTATTGCAACAATGAGGATGGAAACAATCCAAATAAAAGTAAAAACAGTCTTCATGATAAAATAAACCGTAAAATCGATTTAACGAAGGTAACAGGATGGGATCATGGCAGTAACTATACAAGAATTAATAAATAGAATTATATTTAAAAAATATAAATTAAATTGATTTATAAATTATCTTTTTAAGATTTTAGCTATAACAATTTTTAAGATGGGCAAAATCATGAGCCTGAGCATCTTTATGTGAACAACTGACTACCATATCAGAACTGATAGGCCATGAAATGGCTAGTTCAGGATCATTCCAGCGAAGATTACGCTCACATTCTTTAAAATAAAAATCAGTTGTTTTATAAAGAAACTGAGTATCATCCTCAAGAGCTAAAAATCCATGTGCAAAACCTGCAGGAATCCAAAACTGTCGATGGTTGACAGCCGATAGTTCTACTCCATACCACTGCCCAAATGTTATAGAATCAGGTCGAATGTCAACAGCTACATCCCAAGCCCTGCCTTGGACTACACGAACTAATTTTCCTTGTTCGTGTGGTGAAATTTGATAATGTAGACCCCTAATAATACCTTTATGGGACAAAGAATGATTGTCTTGAACAAATTCAGGACTATGTAGATGACGTTTATTTAAAGCTTCTTCAAACAGTTGTTGATTAAAGCTTTCCATAAACCAGCCTCGTTCGTCCTCGAAAATGTGAGGCTCAATTATTAATAAATCTTTGATAGGAGTGTCAATTATATTCATAATAAATTATTTATGATATTCGTTGTATAATTTTAATAAGTATTGTCCATAGCTGGTTTTATTTAAAAATTTCCCACGCTCATATAGTTGTTCAATTGTTATCCATTTGTTATTGAATGAAATTTCTTCTAAACATGCAATTTTTAAACCCTGCCGTTTTTCAATAGTCTGTACAAATTGGCTGGCATCTATCAAAGAATCATGTGTACCTGTATCTAACCATGCAAAACCTCTTCCTAACAATTGAACATTTAATTGTTGTTGACTTAAATAAAGATTATTTATATCTGTAATCTCAAATTCGGATCTTGCTGAAGGACGTATAGTTTTAGCCATTTCAACAACCTGATTATCGTAAAAATATAATCCGGTAACAGCATAATTGGATTTAGGATGGGAAGGCTTTTCTTCGATTGAAAGTACTTTGCCATTTGCCCCAAACTCTACAACACCAAATCTCTCAGGATCGTTAACATAATAACCAAATATAGTAGCGCCTATAGTCTGATTACAAGCAATTTGTAATTGTTGTCCAAAGCTTTGCCCGTAAAATATATTATCTCCTAATACTAAAGCTACGTTTTCTTCTCCGATGAATTCTTCTCCCAAAATAAATGCTTGGGCTAAACCATCTGGAGATGGTTGTATTTTATATTCAATTTTAATCCCAATAGAGCTACCATCATGAAAAAGTTTCTGAAAATTTGGTAAATCCTCTGGAGTAGAAATAATAAGTATTTCATTAATTCCAGCCATCATCAAAATAGATAACGGATAGTAAATCATAGGTTTATCGTAAATCGGTAATAGCTGTTTTGAAGTTCCTAATGTAATAGGATACAGCCGCGTACCAGATCCTCCAGCAAGAATAATACCTTTCCGTTTCATGATTTTCTTTCTGGCAAGTCTTAAGCTAATGTAAAAGGGGAATATTATAACCTAAATGTAAATTTTTCAGATTGATTTTAACTAAGTATATTAATTTCGCATGTGCATTAAAAATTGTTTTATAGCGAATTATTTTGTCAAATTAATAAAAAGCAAACCTTATTAAAATTATTTAGGTTGTTAACTAAATTTCAACTTAAAAGTAGTATATAGTCAATAAATACTGTTTTATATATATATATACTTCAAATATTATTATATTGTTTTTTTATCCAATTTTTATATTCGCCAGTCTGTATGTTTTTTACCCATACAGGATTTTCAATATACCATTTAACAGTTTTGGTTAAACCTGAGGTAAAACTTTCTTTTGGTACCCAGCCTAGTTCATTCTTAATCTTACTAGCATCTATTGCATAACGAATGTCATGTCCAGGCCTATCTTTAACATATGTAATGAGATCTCTATATTTATTAATTCCAATGGGTTTTTTTGGAGCTAATTTTTCAAGGAGATCACATATTTGGTTAACAACATCGATGTTTCTTTGTTCGTTGTGCCCACCAATATTGTAGCTCTCACCGGTTTTACCTTTTGTCAAAACGGTATAAAGTGCTCTTACATGATCATCAACATACAACCAATCTCTTATCTGCTCACCATTACCGTATATTGGTAATAATTTGCCGGATAAAGCATTCAAGATACTAAGCGGTATAAGTTTTTCTGGAAAATGATAAGGACCATAATTATTAGAGCAATTTGTAAGTATAATGGGCAGGCCATACGTGCGGTACCATGCTCGAACAAGGTGGTCTGAACTGGCTTTACTGGCAGAATATGGTGAGCTAGGTGCATAAGGTGTCATTTCTGTAAAAAAAAGACTACTATCTTTGAGGTCTCCGAATACTTCGTCAGTAGATATATGATGAAAACGAAAAGATAGCCGTTTTTCTTTACTTAATTTTTGCCAATATATACGAGAAGATTCTAGTAAATGGAATGTTCCTATTATATTGGTCTGAATAAAATTTGAAGCCCCATTAATTGATCTATCGACATGTGTTTCTGCCGCCAGATTCATTACTGCATCAGGTTGAAAATTTTCAAAAATTTTGGCTAGGGCATAGGAGTCAATAATATCTGCTTGATAAAAATGATATCTTGGATTTCGTGCTATTGACGATAAAGATTCTAAATTTCCAGCATAGGTTAATTTATCTAAGTTCAAAACCTGATGATTTGTATGTTCGATCAAAAATCTGATTAGGGCGGAACCTATAAAACCAGCTCCGCCTGTAACTAATATATTCATTTCATTCCTACAACATTTATTTCAGAAAATCAAAAATAATTAATTATTTTGAAATGGCTCTTGTAAAAGGGATAACGCTTTATATATACGTATTATAAAATTTTGCACATGAGAATGCACTCTATAAATAATGTGTGTTATAGAGGTCTTAAATTTTGGGTATATTTTCACCATCAATTTGATTAAAGTATAATTAAAAGGAAGTATTAAAGTTTTTGAGGCTACTGGATGGTTAAAAAGCGGATTATTCTTGCTATGCCAAAGCATAATGATATTTTTGCTGAAATAATAAAAAATTTGGAATATTATCAATTTGATGTTACATTTGTAGATAGCAACCCTAAATATATTAAAAATTTTAGATATAAAAATGTTTTAGATAGAATATTTCATTTAGTACGTAAAATCTTTTTTAGGGATTATTCATATAAACATTTGCTTAAAGAAAAATTGTTAGTCGATAATACAAAAATGTATTTATCGTCTAAACAATATGATTATGCTTTAATCATAAGACCTGATACTTATCCTTTAAAATTGTTGCAACTCATTAAAACAAGGGTTACTAAATCAATGATAGGATATCAGTGGGATGGTTTAACCCGGTTTCCAGCAGTTTTGGCAACTATTGATTTATTTGATAGTTTTTATGTATTTGATTCTAACGATATCCAAAACAATGATTTTAAGAAATTCCATTTGAGTGGAATAACAAATTTTTATTTTGATGTTAACAAACCTGCACCTATTAGTCATACCGGAAAAATTGCTTATTTTGTTGGGTCACATATAGATGAACGGATAAGTGCAATTGATAGTTGTGCATTTGAATTAAATAAAAATAATATTCAATTAAAATTCATAATTCCAACAGACGATCCTTGGAAAATTTCTAAATATAAACAAAAAAATCTTATTACTTTTGGAGCTAAAAATAAATTAAGCTTTCATGAAAATATATCTAATATTAATTATTCAGATATTTTAGTTGATATAGTTAATCCCATACATCATGGTTTATCATTCAGGGTTTTTGAAGCAATATATTATCAAAAAAAATTGATTACAACTAATCCATTCGTTCAATATTATGATTTTTTTCATCCCAATAATATAATGATTTGGGAAAAACAAAATTACAATTTTTTATCAGAATTTCTTGCTAAACCGATGGTTGTAATTGATTCTGAAATCATACAAAAATATAGTTTTGGCAATTGGATAAAGAATATTTTAAACCTAGATTCATATCAAAAAATTACCTTACCACAATAAAACTAAATATTATTAAAATAGAGTATATTAAAAAAATTAACATACTCTATTTATACTAATGATATAACAAATTTATTCAGATACTCTTAATGGAGATGATTAATATCTATAAAACAGGTATGAGGATACTGTTCTAATAACGAATTTTCATAAACAGCTTTATTTTTAAAATAATTATTTGCAAATAATTTTACTTTTTTCTTTAATATAGAACCTAGTATTCCAATATGAAGACGATCTGTTTCAATGGTCTCAAAATTCGACAAATAGCCAGCTAAACTTAACGAAACATGTTTAGCTAGATGTTTATTAGACCATAGACTTCCATTCCAAGATAAAGAAATATCCATATTGTTTCTTGGTAAATCGAATAGATTTGCTGATTCTCCATCAGTTCTAAAGCAGTATGCGGTGCCTATTCCTTTTTGTTCAAAATTTGAAAAATAGTATTTCGGGAAATAAAAAGCCATATCATCAGATAAATATACATTATCCATATTAGCTTGGCTAGAAATACAGTTATTAAAGGAATAATTTTCTCTACAAAGAATCTTTAAATTTCCAAAAGTTTCATTCAATAAATTAGGATACCCTAAAACTGTATGTGGAAGAACAATACAGGAATTATTCTTGACAGATTTTAAAATCTCTTTATACATTTCATCGTATTTTCCTTCAACTAAATTACCACCACCAGCAAATAATATGGTTTGATTTTTGAGTAGTGATGTATCATTTATTATTTCATAATTAAGATTTAAAGAATCAAATAATAAATAAGTAGAATGAGCTATCAATGCATCACCAGAATTGCCAGGATTACTCCAATAATAAAATTTTTTATCTAAAAACAACGTCAATAAATTAATTATATTAATTTTTTTTATTTTTTCTTCCATTTTCTTATTGTATCCCTAATTTTTGCTGCAATTGTTTTCAGAGGAAATGATTTTCTTCTTAAATACCACACATTGCCTTGAATATCATTTATTTTATGATTTAATTCATTAATTTTATTTGTTAATTCAGTATTTTTTTTATCCATTTCGTTTAAAAGTAAATGTAAAATACCATAATTTGCTGAATTATCAGATAAAGCCTTTCTAACAATTGAGTTTCTATATTCTATCTGATATTTATGATGCAGGTTTGCCCCCGCGCAGACTGAATTACCATATATATTATTAGAAGAAGCCCTTAAATGATAAAAAGCCAATTGTTCATTTATAGAATGTATTTCACCTATTCTAAATAATCTTAGATTGTAATCCCAGTCCCCTAGCACTGGAAGCTGATCATTGAATTTTCCGATTTGCTTTGCCGCATTCATGCGAATTAACAGACAAATTGGTGGTGTAATATTTTGTCTTAACAAGTACCCTATATCTATAGTTTGTTGCCAATGAGACCAATCTTCTGTACGTAACTGTTTAACGGTGTCTACATTTATTTCTTCATATATAACTAAACATTTTGTTACAACAGCGACTGCATTTTGGTTGGAATTTAAATGATTTACTGTTTCTTGTAAAAAATTATAATGCCAAGAATCATCATCATCATGTACGACCATGAATTCTTCAGTGGCAATATCAAAACCGCAATTTGATGCAGCTTCCATTCCTAAAGAAGTAGAATTATGAATTACTGTTATTTTGTCTTTTAAATAAGGTAAATTAATCTCCACCAACTCATTTACTTCATTAGCATCACCACCATCATTGATTAAATATAAATGCCAGTTAGAATACGATTGTTGAATTACACTTTCAAGAGCCCTAGTTAACAATAAGGGCCTATTTTTGGTCCTCATTATAATAGCAACTGAACCATCCCTTTTCAGATTGTCAACAGTATTGTTTTCAAAATAGTTTATTGGATATAATTGTTGATTTGCTGATTTTAACATAATTAGTTTTCAATAAAATTTTTAATTAATTTAGGATATTCATTAAAATATTGGAGGGCAAATTGATATACTTGCGGTTTAATTTTTTTACGATTTTCTTTCCAATACTGAATTGTACCACATTGCCATCCTCCCGGTCCCCCAAATGAAAATCGGACTTGTTTTAGATTCTGAGGTAATTGTTGGTTTATTAAACATTGCATTATTTGATGATCAAAAAGTGCAGAATGTTTAATTCTTCCCAAATATGTTTGTTCATATCTAAGAGGAGAAATACAAACTTGAAAAATTGCTGCTTTTGCAACTTCGGTATTGATATAATTTTTTTGCAAACCATAAACGGATTTATTTTTTTTCCATTTTTCAATTGTACTTAACACACCTTTCTGAAAAATAGAAATTTTTTTGAGATATTGTTCAATATAAATACTGTTTTTATCATCCTTTAAACAAGGATAAATATCTTTCTCATCTTTCTTATAACCTATGGTAGTTTCATGATCTGCTGAATGTAAGTTTTCTAAAATATTTACACAATTTTGATATAATTTTTTTTCGGATATAGAAGAAAAAATATTAAAAAAAGCAGCTTTCATTGGACCATTTTTATAAAGTCTTCCTGAAGCAGTTTGTCCAAATAACCCATAATAGAATCCATATATTTTACTTTCGATACCCATATGTGAACGAAATTTACTCAATGCCAATTGAATTGAGCCACTCCAACCTAAATCTATTATCGCTATTTTTTTATTTACTTCAAATAACCCTTCTTGTTTGAAATATTCTATTGATTCTGTATATTCTTCTTCAAATTTTTTTAACAAAATAGAAGTTAATTCTTTTTGTATAAATATTTTTAATTTGTCAATTTTTTTAAAATCAAAAGCATTTTTGATTGAACCAAATTTCTGAACAAAATTAGTATTTAAGATATCTTGCGCATCGATTCCTAAACGATTAAAATATGTTATATAAGTATCGGTATGTTGTAAAGATTCATTCACTATTGAAGTCAAAGAGTCACTTGAAAGTTTTCCATTTTGTTTAAGTTCTATGTAATATGTAGGAAAGCGTAAGACTTTTCTTGAAAGATAGAGATAGCTGGAAGTTGTATTACATTCTTTATCTAAATCAAGTAATTGCCATACTTTCTGAATTAATTGTGCATCTCTTGCACAAAAATAAATGTGGTTGATTTCATTTTTTTTAATATGTTTTTTTAACCATGAAGTATAACTATATAAAATTAAAGCTCCAAGTGTTTCCCCTAAACCATTCCAGAATGAATCTTCATTAAACTCTTTCAAAGAGTAGATACCATTAGTTAAATGATACACCTTATTCATTAATGAAAAAGGGACTACTTCTTGACAAAGCTGTGCACCTAATCTTCTTTGTCCTAAAAATCGCTTATAATGATAAGTATTTATATGAAATTTTCTAGGTTGTATAACATCTGCAACTTTATTATCGCCTATATGCAATATTTTATAGCCTGTATTGTTTTCTAAAACATATTTCCAAATTCTTCCACTATGTTTTGATGATAATAAGTCAGATGAGACATATAATTCGTCATATAAGTTCAAATGATTTTTTTCTAGAAGGGTTTCAATAAATTGTTTAGATAAATAAATATCAGAAACAAATATAATTTTTTTACCAAGCTTTTTTAATTCTAAAATTAGTTTTTTATTATCTTCTATACTGATATTGCTATCTATTTCGGCTATTAGCTCTAATTTTTTTGCTTTATTTAGTAAATTTTTATCATATTTATTTGTATCAAAAAGATAGTCATAAATCTCATCTAATGTCACTTCATCTCTATTTTTCTGCCGATGTAAAATATCTCGTATTTGTGCTTCTGCTAGGAGTCTATTTCTAGCAAAATCTTTTAAATTACTATTATTCACTTGGAGCTGATTTTCTACGTAAGCGAATAAGTCAATAGGACATTCAAATAATCGAGTTAAAAGCGTATCAAAAATATCAAAAGATATTACTTCAAAGTCATTAGATTTTTCTAAAACATTATTAATATATGTTTGATCAATGTTTTGTAAGTTCTGTGCATAGTATTGTTGCGCAGAGGTAAGAATAGATTGAAAGTCGGTTGAATTCATAATGCGTCACACCAAAAACCTAATAATCATGATAACAATATTTCACAATTTTTGCTTACTTATTACTTTGCGTCAGAAAAATTGCTGGTTGTAAAATTTATTTAAATCAATTTTTTAGTATAACTTTTTACGAGCAAATTGTACATAAAAAATCATATAAAACAAAAAATTTATAGGTATTTGTTATATTTTAATAGTTTACCTTATTAAGTTTATGAGTAAAGGATTTGTTCAATCCAGTTTTTGAAACTATATTTCTGGAATATTTCAGCTTTTATTGGTTTAAAAGGTTCTTTTAGAAAATCTTTTATATCATTATGTGTTTTATTTTCCCATATAAATATATTTTCTGGGCGATAGAAATCATACTTTCTTACATATATATTTGTTGTAATTAATTTTTTTTGATAATAAAGAGCTTCAAAATGACGAAAAGAAAGACCATGATGTCCTCCAACAACAAAGTCGACCAGTATATCTGATGCATTCACATTTTTTAAATTTTCAAAATAATTAATACGGTTTTCTTTGCCAAAAATGATATGCTTAGATTGATAGCAATTAATATCTTTTCTTTTGCTTGTTGGGATAATAAACTTCGTTTTAATTCCATTGGCGGTAAGATTTGTTATGCATTGCTCAATTGCTTGTACGCGACAAGTTTGATGATCTCCAATATAATAAGCCTGCATCACATCATTTTTTATATTTTGGGGCGTAAGCATATCAAAATAAAAATTTGTAGTCTTATGTAGATGGTATTTTTTATATTCTTTATTTATTATATCTGTATGATCGAATATATAGAACTTATCAAATAAATGTATAAGATTTATTACCGGAAATCTTTTCAGTCCATCCCATTGATATCCTATAAATTTAATTTTGGTTTGCTGTTTTAACATTTCTAAAACACTTTTAGGGTATAAATCTGGTCGGATAACAATAGTGTAATCATATTGTTTGTTTCCAATTAGTAATTCTGCTTTATTTAAACATTGTTTCGCTTTTAATTTTTCTTTGTAATTATTGTTACGTAAGGCATGCTTAATAAAAAAATTGGATATTCGGTCTTTGATGCTTGTATATTCAAAATCTAATATGCTATCCACACGAAATACTTCATACCCATGAAATTGCAAATTTTTTGCAATTAAGTCTACGATACCATTACTTGGTGGCATGGCTAATAAAATAGTTTTATTTCTCATGAAACAAATTCAAACTAGAGTTTTTGGCAATTTGAAACTAATTATTTTAAGTGTTGTGTTTTTTTTAATCAATCTTGCGAGATTATTTGGTATTAAATTTTATTTAGAAAGTTTTAATTGATTACTAGACATTGTTTATTTTCTACGAATAAATATGTTTGTTTGTAATTAAATTTATTATTATCTAATATAGATGTTCTCATAATTTTAATATTAACTAATCAATATTTTTATTATCAATAAATATGAATCTTTTTAAACTTTCCATGCAAGATTTTCTTGTTTTGGTAGAATATACTTAGTTATGATTGATGTGATGATTTAGGCTAGATAGGATAATTAGCTTGGATAATTGCTTGCGGTGTTTAATATTTTAAAAGTTTTTGTATTTGAAAGATTTTGATTAATACAATGTATTAATGATCTATATTAAACTTATATAACATTTATGTTTTGATTGTTCTAGGTAACGAATGAAAAAAAGTAAAGAAACCAATGCCTATTCACCGAAGAATCTGTATAAGAGGTTGTTCCCCTATATGCGGGGACTTGTAAAGTATTTCTTTATCTCTGTGCTGGCTATGGTTGTGGTAGGGGTAACAGGGCCTCTGTTTGCTTATTTGTTGAAACCAATCATCGATAATGGATTCGTCGAAAAAAACATGGAAGCCATGAAATGGGTTCCATTTGAAATTGTCGGTTTATTTATTTTTCGTGGTATTGCTAATTATATTAATGAATACACTAGTGCATATATTTCGAATCAGATGGTTCAGGTAATTCAGCGGGATTTGTTTGCCAAAATGATGATGCTTCCAATCGGCTACTATCAGGAAAATAGCCGTGGGCGTATGATGTCACGGATTACGAATGACGCCAAAGGGATTACTGCAGCCGGTTTTGATGTGATTACTGTGTTTGCTAAAGACGGTGTTACCGTTCTTGGTTTATTAATCTGGTTGTTTTATCTTGATTGGCAACTTACGTTAATTACTTTTGTGACCATTCCTTTGATTGCATGGTGTGTAAGGATTATTAATAAACGCATCCGTCGATTGGTTACACGAAGTCAGAATGATCTTGGTCAGGTGATGCAGATTTTGTCTGAATCCATTGATGGTACTCGAGTGGTACGTATCTATGGCGGTCAAAATTATGAACAGAATCGTTTGGAAAAGACTAATAAAGCATTACGAAGCCTTGCAGTAAGACGCCAGTCTTATACTTCTATAGGCAGTGCTGTGACGCAATTATTAATTGCAACTTCTTTATCGATTATTTTGTATGTTGCTGCTAAAAGAGCCAGTCATGCAGGATTTACTGCCGGTGATTTTATGTCTTTTCTATCAGCTATGCTGATGATGTTTGATCCATTGAAGCGAATTACTAATATGTCTAGTGTGTTGCAGACAGGTTTGATGGCTGCAGATAGTGTTTTCCATTTTCTGGACGAGCCTGAAGAAAAAAATCTTGGGGTAAAACAGCTTGTTTCACCGATAGGTGATATAACTTTTAATAATGTAACGTTACGTTACGGTGAAGCAAATAAAAATGCGATTGACCATTTGAGTTTGACGATTAAACAGGGCAGTGTTGTTGCGTTAGTAGGAGAGTCAGGCTGCGGTAAAACCTCTACAGTTAATCTGATTCCAAGGTTTTATGATGTGACTAGTGGGCACTTAAGTATTGGTGGAATTGATGTAAAAGATTTTGAATTAAAAAGTCTCCGCTCTCAGATGGCGCTAGTTAGTCAGGATGTTGTTTTGTTTAATGATACTATAGCCAATAATATTACTTATGGCTGCCCTGAGGCTACAGAGGCTGATATTATTCAGGCTGCAAAGGCCGCTAATGCTTGGTCTTTTATTAGTAATATGCCTGAAGGTTTACAAACTCAAGTAGGTGATCAAGGGATGAAACTTTCTGGTGGTCAGAGACAGAGACTGGCCATTGCGCGTGCACTGTTGAAAGATGCGCCTATTTTAATTCTGGATGAGGCCACTAGTGCACTGGATACAGAATCTGAAAGGTTGGTTCAATCAGCTCTGGAAACTCTGATGAAAAATCGGACTACAATTGTTATTGCTCATAGGCTTTCAACTATTGAAACTGCTGACAATATTGTGGTGATGCATCAGGGTAGAATTGTTGAGCAAGGTAAACATAAGGATTTGTTAGCCAGAAACGGTCGTTATGCAGTGCTACACCGTATGCAGTTTGGTGAAAACAGAAGTTCAGCTGATGTTAACATTTAGCTATTGTAAATAATTGATTTTCATGTTTTATTTTGATAATGCTTATTTTTTCAAATGTTGTTTATTGAATTTTTAATGATAAAACTGTACTGATTTTTTGATAATAGTTCGTATATACAAAATACAAGATACGGTTTTTAAAAGATTTACGTATCTGTATTTTGTATCTCAATCCTTTCATTTTCAATTAAGCATGTAAGGTTTTAGCCTAGCTATATTGGGCAGTAGCTTCAATGTTATATAACTGATATTTCTTTGTAAGGTGAATCGTCCAGAATATTTTTTATCCAATTGGCAAAACTGTATTTCGATATGATATCAGGATGAATGCTGATTAATGGTCTGACTAAAAAATCACTTAATTGCTGCAAGTCTTTTTCTTCTGTCCAGATAAAAATGTTATCAGGATGGTAAAAATCATAATTCTTTATATATGAATTATTAGTAATTAATTTTTTCCTATAGTACAAGGCTTCAAATACTCTAAATGATAAGCCATTGTGTATCGGGTTAACAATATCTATAAGTATGTCAGCCTTATTAACGTGCTTTAAATTGTCTTCAAAAGAAATATTTTGAGCAATTAAACATATGTTTTGTTCTGTATATTGGACTGCTTTGCTTGCTTCGGACGGGCGCAATTTGATATTGAAATCTAAATTCACGCCATTTTCTATTAGTGCTTTTGCACAGGTTTGGAGGGCTTTTGTTCTGTTGTCAACATGTAAGCCTACGAAGTAAGCAATGAGCCCTTTATGGGGTACTGGTTGTGGATGGTACATGTCAAAATAAAAATTACTCATCCCTTTCAAATGAAATTGGCTATATTCCGGATTATTTACATCTAAAGGATCAAATACAAAAAAACGATCGAACAAATTTATTGTTGGAATGGTTTTGGGAAAGCGTTTGATACCATTCCACTGATAGCCAATAAATTTCTTTTTTGTATGGCTTTTCAGAAGCTCTAATGTTGCGATGGAAAACAGATCCGGACGTATAACCAGTGTATAGTCATAATTATGATTTCCTAGTGTATTCTGGATTTTGTCATATAGCTCCTGGTGATAGATTTGTTCTTTCAGTACAGCTTTATAGGTGAAGTCGAACAAAAATATTTTTCGGATAGTATTAATGATATGCGTTTTCAGACTGGGATAATGAAAATTAGCTTCAATCTTTTTTTTCAGTGTTTCTGAAGTACTGTCAATAAAGATAACTTTGTAATTATGATATTCTAGATGAGTTTTGATGGCAGAGGCGAAGTCGCTATAGCTCGACATAGCTAGAATAATAGTTTGTTGCGGCATTGTTAAATTACTTTTGGAGAGTTGTGGTTTTAAATTGTTGTGAATCTGATAGGGGTTATTGGTTAAGTTAGATTCGTATTTTAGCAGTATATGTTGGTTTCAGTGGTTTTAAGAGAAACAATATCTGTGAATTGTTTTGTGGTTTTTGGTTATAATTTATGAATAAATTATGATTTAGTTGGTATGGTGTTGAATAAATGCTCAAAACCTTTTTAATAAATCTGGATAGACGTTCAGATAGGTTAATTTTCGTTAAACGGCAATTGGGGAATTTGGGGATTGATTTCGAACGAATCAGTGCTGTTGATGGTAATTGTTTAACGGATGAGCAGAAAGTATTTTTAAATCAGCCGAGATTTGCCTTAGAGTGTAAACGTAAGGCTGTTAACGGAGAGTTTGGCTGTGCTTTATCTCATCGAGCCGTCTGGCAGCGGATGGTAGATGAGAGTATTCCTTTTGCTTTAGTGCTGGAAGATGATGTTCAGTTGAGCTCTGAGCTGGTTTCTTTAATTGCTGAAGAAAAAAATTATCATTCATTTGATTTTTTGAATCTGACTTTGAAGCGCCCATATTATGATATTGATGCTGTGGAAATTAAAAAATCACTTTCCCAAAAACAACTTATTCGTCCAGCATTTTGGCAAGTGATAAAGCGTAAAGCTTGGCGGATGATGGAGGTCAAGGCAATTGTTAAGTGGAAAATTTATCGTTTACATGCTTTGCATAATGGGATGATTGCCTGTGAATGTGATTTTGCTCCCTCTCTAGCTTGTTGTTATATTGTCTCTTTGCAAGGGGCAAAACAAATGCTTTTGGCCAGTGATAATCTTTTTTATCCGATCGATAAAGTTTGGCATTATTGTGGTGGTTTGTTAAAAGAGGGATTTCTGGCTGAACCATTGGCATTTCAGTCACTGGATTCTGATATTCCTCATCGAGTGCGCTTTAAATTGACATTTTGGCAAAAATTTATAAGATTTTTTGTGAAGGGGCGACATTGGCGACGCAGACTGGATGTAATACGCATGTATGGTTGGTCGCGGTTATAATTAATATCGTTCATGTTTGAGAATATTAATAATGGTTAAACTGGGTAGGGAGTATGCTTGGCGTGCGAAGAATCGTCGGGTTGTGGTACCGCTAGCTGAAGTGGTAACGGAGGAAATGAAAGCTTCTGCTGCTGATGGGGTGACAGTGGTGGCTTATCATACGGATGATGAGTTTTATACGCATGAAGCGAAGCGGATGTGTGCTTCTGCTGAGCGTTTAAATATAAAAGTTAAAACTACAACGATTCCCAGTAAGGGGGGATGGGAAGCTAATACCTCTTTTAAGTCGAACTATTTGATGCATGAGCGCGATTTGGTGAGTGGTCCGATGTTGTATGTCGATGTGGATGCGGTTTTCCATGTTTCACCGTTGAAATATTTGGCTGGTCTGGATTGTGATATAGCTGTTTATTATGATTTGGGTGATGGTCATTTAGTTTCGGCTACTTTATTTTTTCAGGATACAGCTGCTGTCAGACATTTATTGGCTGAATGGAACCGTCAGTGTATTGCTCAGCCGACAATATGGGATCAAGAGGTATTACAATCTGTAATTGCGGCAGACCAAGCTTCTGCCCATCCTCGCTATAAAGTTGCTCATTTGCCAGTGGGCTTTTGCTGGATTTTTGATCGTGAGGATAATTTACTCGCCCCCAAACAACGGGTTTATATAGAGCAGTTGCAGGCCGCGCGGGTGGTTCATGAAAATCTGCGAACCAATGGAAAATTGTTTTCTATTCGAAAAAGTAAGGTACAGCGCCGGATGGATAGGATTCTTGAAATTGAGAATATTTTGTTCCCAAACCGACTTGATGGTTCATTGTAATAAATATCTGTAATGAAAGTAACAGATGATTTCTGCTTTAGTAATTAATCTGGAACATTCTGCCGAGCGACTGAGATTCCAGCGTCAGCAGCTGACTCATTTACAGATTCCCATGCGGCGTCTGGATGCGGTGAGTACGAAAGATATATTATCTGATCAGTATGAGCATCAGGCAAATGGTTGGGAGCGTAAATTACGTCCGGCAGAATTAGCCTGTTTTTTGAGCCATAAAGCAGCCTGGCAATTTGTTTTGGAAACTGGTCAGCCTTGGTTAATTCTTGAAGATGATGCGTTGCTTTCACATAAAACGGCTGAACTTTTGACAACTATATCTTCTCTGACTTGTGAGTTAGATTATGTGAATCTGGAAACTAGGCACCGGAGAAAGTGGCTGGATCGAAAAAGCTTGGCTTTGATTGCGGGTTATGAATTGCGACGTTTATATCAGGATCGAACAGGTGCTGCTGCTTATGTTTTATTTCCATCAGGAGCACGTAAGCTGTTAAACAGAGCGCAGTTTACGGCTCCGGCATTGGCTGACGCTTTTTTATGCCGGTCCTATGACTTAAATGGCTGGCAGGTTTATCCGGCTGCTGCCATTCAACTGGATCAATGTGCTAATTATGGTTTGAACCCTCCTGTTTCTTTTGTTTCAACGATAACACCTGAAAATAATGTTAAACCACAGGCTAACCATTTTTATCATTATTTATGTTTTAAATACCGTCGGCTGGCGGCGCAGTTACGTATGGGCTGTCGTCAGCTGTCTGTATCAAGATGTGCGCAACGACTAATGGTACCTATTATACAAAGTGATTTTGAAGAATAAGTTTGTGGGAGATGAAGGATATTTTCGCTGATATGGGCAAAATAGAGTTAAGTATTCTGATTCCGGTATTCAATGTAGGAGTTTATCTACCTGAATTGCTGGAATCTTTATTGCCAAATTTGCCGGCTAATGTTGAAGTGATTTTTTATGATGATTGTTCGCAGGACGACTCGCTGGCTATTATCCGAAAATATCAGCAAATTTACCCAGATGCGTTTATTCGCGTGTTGTGTGGACAGGAAAATAAAGGTATTACGCAGGTACGCCAATGTCTCTTACATTCAACTCAAGCTGAGTATATTTGGTTTATTGATTCGGATGATAAGGTTGAATCGCTAGCTGTCCAACAGATTATGGGTATTTTGAAACAATACCGTCCAGATGTACTTCTATTTGATTATGATGTATTTTTTGATAATACTGGTAAGTTAAAATCGAAGGAGCATTTATCGATTGCTCCGACCAATACTTTACTGCATCAGAAAAATGGAAACTTGTTCCATCTTGCTATTATGGATGGGAAACATTATTTCTGGAATAAAGTTTTCCGACGCCAGTTGGCGACAAAAGTTTGCCGTTTTACTATTCCTGCCTACGAAGATATTGCGAATACACCTAGTCTGCTGCATGAATGCCAAACTTATTTTTATTATCCGCAGGTTTTAGTGCATTATCGTATATGGCCAAATTCTATTGTGCAGAAAATGAGTCCAAAGCAGGTTTATGGTATCGAAGCTTATCTCACTCAAGCATTTTATGCTGAAACTATTGTAGGTGATGAGAAATGTTGTGCTTATTTGCTGTATAAGGCTCATTTGTACTATTTTCGTTTATGCCGGAAGCTTGCAAAAACAGCTATGCCAGAAAAAGAAAAAAAAGCAATTTTGCACAAGGCGGCTGAGCTTTTTGTCGTGAAACGTTTGTCAATTCGTACAACAATTTTGTTGTTGCTGCGTACTCATTTGTGGGATAAAGCGGCTAAATTGTTGTTGAAATCAGCTTTATTTGCCTTGACGCATAAATGAAGTTTTTTAAATAGCAATTATTCTCCCTGTTTTTACCCAGGTATGGATTAGTTGTTTTTCGTCGTCCCAGTTATGTCCGGTCCAGCCTTCACTAGTAAAGTTGTGAATATATACGGTATTTTTTGGGTACTGCTGGCAAATATAATCAATGGCAAGAAGTCCTGTACTAGGTTGACGGAAACCCAGTGAGTCGGCACAGTGGCGGTAAATGTTGCTTGGTATGGTGTTGATGAAATATTGATCCAATTGCGATTTTTTTATCCATTTGGGAAAACGCCATAGGTATTTTATGCGTTTATGCATAGGGATGTTCTGGTAGCGACTATAGAAAATATCTTTTTTACTATAGCGGAAAAATATTTGAGTTTCGGGTTTTAAAAATTGATGTTCGATTACCAGATGTCTAATCTGGGTGTAACCATTGGCAATGAATATCCAATCTGCTTTAAGTGTGCAGTTTGGATTGGGGTTGTTAAAGCGGACTACGATGTCATCATGCTGAATCAGGTGTGCTATGGAGTTTTGTTCGTCAGCATTACCAATAATGAAGAATTTACTGTGAGTCTGAACTGTTTTCATAGTGGTTTGTTATTATTGCCAATAATTTTTTAGCCAAGGAGCCGGTAAAATTTTACGGTACCATTTACCTCCGCCACCTTTGATGGCATCTGGAGGATTAACTTCGCCATGAAAAACGATGATTTTACCAAAATCAGGTTTTTCCGGTGCTTGCCATATTGCATAAGGCATTTTTTTTAATACATTGTACTTATAGCTCAGGCACCAGTTTTCTGGCCAATAGCTAAGTTGATGATGTTCACGCACATACCATGATAAAAAAGCCTGTTCATGGCGGAATTGTTGCCGAATTTGTTGAAAATGATTGCGAAAATAATCCATTAAATCTGGTATTGCACCAATTTGAAATCTATAAACAGAACTGTTGCCAACTTTGCGCCAAGGTTTTTTCCAGTCACGGATAATCCAGACTTCATCGGGACGGCTGGATGGCTGGGTGAAGAAGCAATCGATGTTATCGATGATAACGATATCTATATCTAAAAATAGGGCTGTGCCTTGTAAACCGAACAGGTTGGCACTAAAAGTGGTCAGTTTGTTCCAGCCGCGTTCTGGTAAGCCTGCAGGCAAGTTTAATGGTATCAGTGGATGGCATTGAATTGCAGGATGGATGCCGCTCGCGTCATCTGTCAGGCAAATCATGGTAAATGGCAGGGTCAGATTACGTTTTACCATGTGATATAGTCGGTTGACATATTCCGCGCCATATTTCTGCCCCCATTTCATACATAATATGTAATTTTGTGAAGCTTTGTTCATTGATTGCTGTATCAGGCGATTTTGAGGTTTGCAGTATAGCATTTTAGTATTTTGGGCTGCTTGATCTATTTGAGTTGAGTTAATTAAGAGCTGCTGTTTTTTAACTCTTTTGGTTGTTATATGTTTATTCGTAGGTTCAGGCTATTTTAATGCTAAACTTGTTATCCAGCTGCTAAGTTGTAATGGTTTTCTGTTAAGTTTAGGCTGTTGTGGAGGTGGATGGAAATGGATTCAAAAACTTGATTTGATGCAATGAATTTTTATGCATGGCTGGATGGTTTTTAATCTGTTTTACATATGTTTTATCCGGCTGTAACTAAGGATTGTAAATGAAGAAACTTTTATGGATATTGTTTAAGAGTAATCTGATTGTACGCATGTTAGTGTGTATGATTATTGGCGCGTTTATCGCGGCTTTTTTACCGCAATACGGGGTTAAACTGGAATTTCTTGGCAGGGTATTCATTCAGGCTTTGCGTGCTGCTGCACCTATTCTGGTTTTCGTACTGGTGATATCTTCGATTGTCAATAATAAGTTTGATAATGTTTCCAGTATTAAGTCGGTGGCTTGGCTGTATGCTATAACGGTGCTGATTTCTGCAATACTGGCTTCAACGGTGAGTTATTTGTATCCACTGCATTTGGTGATGGATGTGCCGCCGGCTTCCGAGAAACCGCCCGAAGGTGTAGCTGAGATTCTGATGAATATTATCCTTAAGTTTGTGGATAATCCGATCGATGCATTGGCTACTGGCAATTTCCTCAGTATCTTAGCATGGTCGACGGCATTGGGTATTGCTTTACGTCACAGTAGTGAAGCAACTAAATCGGTAATTAAAAACTGGTCTGATGCAACTATCTGGGTGGTACGGCTGGTGGTGGCCATTGCTCCTTACGGAGTTCTGGGTTTGGTGGCTTCGCATTTTACTAGTGATGGTCTGGCTAAATTAAAAAATTATCTTGAGTTGATTGGAGTATTACTTGGTTTGATGGTATTTGTGGCCTTGGTAATCAATCCACTGATTGTGTTTTTGAATTTCCGTAAAAATCCTTATCCACTGGTATTTACATGCCTGCGTTATAGTGGCATTACGGCGTTTTTTACTCGTAGTTCGGCCGCCAATATTCCAGTAAATATTCGTCTGGCTCAGCGTATGCAGTTGCCCGAAGAAATATACTCACTTTCTATTCCTTTGGGTGTAACGATGAGTATGAATGGTGCAGCAATTACAATTACGACGATGACGATGGCTACTGTGCATACTTTGGGTATGGATGTAAGCTTTATTCAAACATTATTGCTGAGTATTTTGGCTACAGTATGTGCACTTGGCGCTTCCGGTGTACCGGGAGGTTCATTACTGCTGATTCCAGTAGCGTGTAGTATGTTCGGAATTGATCCAGCCATTGCAGCTCAGGTTGTGGCCATTGGCTTTGTTATCAGCGAGATTCAGGATTCTGCCGAAACTGTTCTGAATTCTTCCAGTGATATGCTGTTTACTTCAGTGGTATCGTTGAAGCAGCAAGGTCGGGACCCTAGTAAAATTGAACTATTGCCAGAATAATTTGTTATCAGTTTTTTTTAAACCGCTGCATGTTTCCTGCAGTGGTTTTTTTGTATTTGAATTGAATATATTTGTAATTTGGTGAAGAACGGAATAACTTAGTCTCTGTTGTGTATTTTAAAGACGGGAAGTTTTATGGCGATACCTGTTTCAATTTTGAATCTGGTGCCGCGTCGAGACAATGGTACGGCAGCTTCGGCAATACGGAATATGTTGCGTCTGGCACAGGTAGCCGAACAGCTGGGGTTTGTACGCTACTGGATTGCTGAACATCATAATATGCCGATGGTGGTCAGTTCGGCGACACAGATATTGATCGGCCATACGCTGAGTCATACGCATCATATTCGTGTAGGCAGTGGCGGTGTGATGTTGCCTAACCATAGTCCGTTGCTGGTGGCTGAACAATATGGCACTCTAGCTACAATTTATCCGCACCGAGTTGATCTAGGGCTGGGGCGAGCGCCTGGAACAGACAGAGTAACCGCAGCTGCTCTGAGGCGCCAGTTGAACGATGTTTCGCTTAAATTTGCGGATGATGTGGTGCAGTTGCAACGTTATCTAGGTGATGAGCAACAGCAGGGGTTAGTAAAGGCTTATCCGGGTATGGGCACTCATATTCCCTTATATATATTGGGTTCTAGCACCGACAGTGCATATCTTGCAGCCAGTCTGGGTTTGCCTTATGTCTTTGCGGCGCATTTTGCTCCGCGTTTTCTGGATGAAGCAGCTGCTATTTACCGTGAGCGATTCCAGCCGTCTGCTCAACTGGCTGCACCTTTTTTTATGCTCTGTCTAAATCTGGTGGCGGCTGCTACTGATGATGAGGCTCTTTATTTACAAACGACGCAGTTGCAGTCTGTGCTGGGGCTGATTCGGAATAATCGGAAAGCGCTGCATCAGCCAGTACCGTCTATGGATGGTTTGTGGACAGCTGAAGAAGAAGCATACGTACGAAATTTTACCGCTTGTACTTTATTGGGCGCACCAGAAACAGTTAGGCAGCAGTTAGAAGGATATGTCTTGCGTTTGCAACCGGATGAAGTGATGGCAGTCAGCTATATTTATGATATGGATAAGTTGCTTGAGTCTTATAATATTTTTAAGACAGTGGCTGATAATGTTGGTTAAGTATGGTTTTGGGTAGGCTGAAAGATAGTATTTCGTAGCGAGTTATGATTCAGATGTGGCAAATTTTAGTCTAGTGTTGTGGCATTATTTGCCCCAAATCAAGTGTTATTTGATTATTTTTATCATTTGCCTTGGTATTTTTTGCTGTAATATTACAATTATTCTTAAAATGTAAGCGAAATCGGGAGTCTATGCATGAGCAACGATGTTATTAAGGTTTTTGTGGGTTGTGACCCGAATAACTGTGATCTGGAGCAGATGATGGTGGTGGATTACAGTATCCATAAACACACATCGCGGCCGGTAGAAATCGTCTGGATGCAATTAAGTCATGATCCGAACAGTCCGTGGTATTCTGATCCACAAACGGGTGCAGGCTGGCATACAGAAAAGTGGGCAACGCCATTTTCCGGTTTTCGCTGGGGGATCCCAGCCGCCTGTAATTATGAGGGACGCGCCATTTATATGGATGCGGATATGATTGTATTGGCTGATATAGCGGAATTGTGGGCACATCCGATTGAAGGCGAAGCGATTGTTGCGGCTAAAGAAGTACATGATCATGCTAAGGGTAAACGATTTACTCGATTGTGTACTTGTGTCTGGGATTGCGCCAAAGCTAAATCGATTTTGCCTGAGCTGGCTAGTTTGCGTGCTGACCCTGATTCGCATAAGAAAATGATGGCAAAGTTTAAGCAACATCCGGAATGGGTACAGGCTTATAAGGCGGCTTGGAATTGTGTCGATGGAGAAGGGATGCCGATTGAACAGATGAAAATTCTGCATTATTCAGATATGGGTACTCAGTTCAGTCATAAATACTCCATACCGCGTCTAGCCGCTGCTGGTCAGAAACATTGGTTTGACAGTGATATTTTGCCTCATCCGCGTAAGGATCTGGTTGAATTGTTTGATCAGTATTATCAGGAGGCGCTGGATGCTGGTTATAAACTGGAAAATTATGCTGTTAAGCCATTTGGTGCATTTCCGAAAGAGTCACAAGTTGGTTATGATGGTAATGAAGTGACGCGTCAGAAAAAACAGAAATCTTGGCTTTCGCGCGCATGGCACGGTCTGACCGGTCGCGCTTAAACAAATTATTTGAATAAATCTGGTCGTTTGCTGTCCCAGCTAGCGACCGTTTTTTTTGATAATTATATTTGTAAATTATGAGTAACTGTGAAAATTAGAATGACTGTTTAGTTGTTCCGATACTTGAAACGCATGTCTGGTATGGAATAGCCTTAAGCAAACTCTCAGGAAAAAATATATATGGAGTATAGCTACATTTCCAGTGGGTCGACATCTATTAGCCAACGTGTATGAGGGTTGCTTTTTTCCAGATGCAGGAGCCAATTTTGCCATAATGAAATGCTGCGGTGTAGGTCGCGCCGGTTTTTACTTTCTAGAAATACTTGTGCGCGTTCGTACCCAGCCAGTCGAGCCATCAGCATCGGTACTGGACCGAAGACATTGACATTGGCAGGTAAGGCATGCTGCTGCTCGATTCCTTGTTGTGCTTGCCGTAAAAGCTGTTGCGCCTCGTGCATGGTGTGAGCGTCTGCGCGGATGGCGGCCATATAACTAAATGGCGGCATGCCCAGCTCTTGTCTTTCTGCCAGTTCTGCCGTGGCGAAAGTTACATAATTCTGTGCCGCCAAAGCTTGGTACACTTTGTGTTCCGGCTGACGCGTTTGTACCCATACTTCACCAGTGCAGTCGGCTCTGCCGGCTCTGCCACTTACCTGCATTAATTCGGCAAATAAACGTTCAGGAGCACGGAAATCGGCGCTATAGAGACTGTTGTCTGCATTTAAAACCACCACTAGATTGAGATGGGGAAAGTCATGGCCTTTGGCCAGCATCTGGGTGCCGACCAATACATCTACTTCTTTACGCATAATGGTGTGATAGATTTCCGACCAGTCTTGTCGGTGAGCAGTGCTATCACGGTCTACCCGAAGAATGCGTGCACTAGGGAGTAGATGCTGCAGGTATTCTTCAATGCGCTGAGTGCCTTGTCCAACGGCGGTCAAGTCCTGATTGCCACATTCAGGGCAGGATGGGGGTATGGGCTGGTGAAAATCACAATGATGGCAGCGTAGCAGACCTGCATGCTGATGTAAAACCAGGTTGGCGGAGCAATTCGGGCAGCCGAAAGTATGACCGCAAGCATCGCAGAATAAAGCTGGGGCAAAACCCCTTCGGTTTAGGTAAACCATGCTTAAACCACCGCGAGCGACATTGGTTTGCAGTTTTTGCTTGATGATATCGCTGATACCATTATCCAGTGGTAAGCGGCGGATATCGAGTAAATGTATTTGTGGCAATTGGGCGTTGGAGTGTGCCCGCTCGCTCAGTTGCAGTAATTGGTAATCTCCGTGCCGCGTTTTATACCAGCTTTCTAATGACGGAGTGGCACTACCCAGTACCACTGGGCAAGCTGCCTGCCGCGCCCGCCAGACAGCCAGGTCACGTGCCTGATAGCGTAATTCACTTTCTTGTTTAAATGAATAATCGTGCTCTTCATCGACAACAATCAGGCCTAGATTAGGCATGGGGGTAAATATGGCCAGACGTGTACCGATGACCAGAGCTGCCTGCCCCAGAGCTGCCTGAAGATAGTTGGTGGTACGTTGTCCGGCTGCGGTCTGGCTGTGTAATACAGTAGTAACTGTATGTGGAAAACGCTGGCGTACCCGTTGCATAAGCTGCGGTGTGAGGTTGATTTCGGGCAGCAAAAACAGTACCTGTTTACCTTGCTGCATTATATTGGACATGATGTCGAAATAGACTTCGGTTTTACCACTGCCAGTAATGCCATACAATAGAAATGGGGCAAATTGTCCACATCTGGTTTGTACTTCTGCACTGGCTAGTTGCTGTTGCTGATTGAGCTGATGCCGGCTGGTCGGTATAGGTCCACAAGCCGGTATGTGACTGGCTTCTATCCAGTTTTGTTGTTGCCACTGTTTAAGATATTGTGATGCCTGAGTATGTATGGTTTTAAGCTGGTGCAGAGTGGCTGGAGCGGCTAATAGTCTCTGCCATAATGCATTTTGTTTATGATAACGAGCCGGAGGTGCTGGCTGGATGCGTCCAAGGGCATTGAGGCTGTAAATGTGTTCTTGTTTCGGTAATGGCACGGCTTGAGGCTGACGCAGACCTTTGGGTAGGGCCGCCATCACAGCTTGTCCAAGAGGATAATGATAATAGCGCGCAGTAAAGCTAAGTAGTGCACGCCAGTCTGCGGGCAATTGCCAGCCATCCGATAAAATGTTCTCAATGGGTCGTATTTTGCTAAGGTCTATTTCCGGCTGTATATCACTTTCCCATACTATGGCTGCTACCAATCGGTTGCGAAAGCGTACGGCTACCCTTGTTCCTGCCGGCAAGGTGGTTGGATGGGCGTATGTTAACAGTGGGTAGAGGGGCACATTCAGTGCCAGTTGATGGTAAATCAATGTAATCAGGAGTAAATGGGCAATGATTTGTTTATTGTAACTCAAAGTGGCTGGCTTTTACCGTGGGAGTGTTTATGAGATAATTCACTTAGTTAATATGGAGTAACTGAAAAATGACAATATTTGCAGCCAGCTTATTGTTGTGTCTGAAGCAGTTGTTGCTTTTGAACAGTTAATGACCATATGTATACCCGTTTCCAAGCGGGTTTTTTTATGCCTGTTGTTAAATGCTGAAAGTTAAATTATGGCTAATCCGCTTTTTCGCCAACATTTTATTTCGATAAATGATTTATCCACAGAGCAACTGGAGTTCTTACTGACGCTTGCGTTGCAGTTAAAGCGGCAGCCGCAGACTGAGTTGTTGAAGGGACGATTAATTGGTTCGTGTTTTTTTGAGCCTTCTACGCGAACACGGTTGTCGTTTGAGACGGCGATTCAACGGCTGGGAGGAAAAGTTATCGGTTTTGCTGATGGTGCCAATACCAGTGCCAAAAAGGGCGAAACTTTGGCTGATACGGCACGAATTATCAGTAATTATGCTGATGCAATCGTTATGCGCCATCCTAAAGACGGTGCAGCACGTGTTGTTAGTGAATTTGCTCATGTTCCCGTGATTAATGCTGGTGATGGTACAAATCAGCATCCGTCGCAAACTTTACTGGATTTAGTGACGATATACGAAACACAGGGAACCTTGCAGAATTTGAAGATTGCCATGATTGGTGATTTGAAATATGGGCGCACAGTACACTCACTGGCTCAGGCTCTGAGCCGCTGGGGCTGTGAGTTTATTTTTGTATCTCCTCCCACTCTGGCCATGCCAAATTATATCTGTGAGCAGCTGGACGAGGACGGGGTTGTCTGTCGCACATCAGATAATCTTGAGGAAGCGCTGGCTTGGGCTGATATTGTGTATATGACACGCATACAGCGGGAGCGGTTTGATGAGCAAGAATTTGCACGAATTAATGGTCATTTTAGTCTTTGTGCGGCTATGTTGAAGCAGGCAAAACCGAATATGCGAATTCTGCATCCTTTACCACGGGTAGATGAAATTCATGCGGATGTCGATGAGAGTATTCATGCTTATTATTTTCAGCAAGCGAATAATGGTATGTATGCGCGTCAGGCGATTTTGGCAGCAATTTTGAATGAAGAAACTGATGCGGACAGTGCACGAGGTTAAAGCAATGATGAATCAGACCAGATTAAGTATTGAGGCGATTAAAGACGGTACGGTAATTGATCACATTCCGGTAGGGCAGGGGCTGAATATTCTGCGCCAGTTCAAGTTGCTGCATTCCGGTAATGCGGTTACAGTGGGTTTTAATCTGAGTAGCCAGTCCAATGGCAGCAAAGATATCATTAAAATAGCTGGTCATTTTCTGGATGATGCAGCGGCTAACCGACTGGCTTTGTTTGCACCTCGAGCAACTGTCAATGATATTGAAAATTTTAAAGTGGTGCGTAAACGCATGCTCACGCTGCCAGAAGCCATTACTGAGGTTTTTTGCTGTCCGAACAGCAATTGTGCCAGCCATGGTGAACCGGTACAAAGCCGTTTTACAGTGCAGTTGAGCCATGGCGAAACCCGTTTACGCTGTCATTATTGTGAGAAAACCTTTGCGCGTGAATCTGTGATTGAAGCCTGATGACCTATAGTCCGAATGCTTCAGCATGAAAGCTGATATGGCTTTCGATAAATGTACTGACAAAATAATAACTGTGATCGTAATGTTCACGTAGGTGATAACGGATATCAGTTCCTTTGCTTTTAGCTGCTACTATGAAATCCTGAGGATGTAATTGTTCAGGGTAAAATTCATCTACACTACCTTGATCAATCAGAATGGGTAAGGATGGTGGGTATAGCTGAATAAGCTCAGTACTGTCGTAAGCTGCCCATTCAGCCTGATTATTGCCCAGATAAGTGCTAAATGCTTCTTTTCCCCATGCACTGTTCATGGGATGGGCAATGGGAGCAAATGCTGATGCAGCAAGATAGCGTTGTGGATTTTTCAGTGCAATCATTAATGCACCATGGCCGCCCATGCTGTGCCCACACAGGCTGCGCTGACTAGTAACAGGAAAATGCTTTTCGATAAGTACGGGTAGTTCTGTGACTACATAATCGTACATTTGATAATGCTGTGCCCAAGGTTGTTGAGTGGCATTGAGGTAGAAACCGGCACCCTGTCCCAGACTGTAACTATCGGTGTTGGCAACTTCTGCTCCGCGTGGGCTAGTATCGGGCATTACCAGAACGATGCCCCACTCTGCAGCAAAACGCTGGGCACCACTTTTGATGGAAAAATTTTCATCAGTGCAGGTAAGGCCAGCAAGACAATAGATTACGGGCAGCGCGTACCCTTGTAATGCACGTGATGGCAAATATATAGAAAAAGTCATGTTGCAGTGGTTGAAGTGGCTGTAATGTTGGTAGCGCCGTTGTTCGCCATTAAAAAGTTTATGTTTGTTCAGCAGTGTGATTTCAGTCATGGTAGCTTATCCGTTCTGCTCGTTGGATGAATATGATTTACCGCAGTATTATGATTAAAATTGAAACCATAGCAAGGTGTGGATTCAATAGTAAATCACGGTGCGGATAGATTCTCCGCTGTGCATTAGCTCAAACGCCTGATTGATGTCGGCTAGTGGCAAGGTATGGGTAATGAAAGGTGATAGCTCAATTTTGCCTTGCATGGCTTCTTCCACCATACGCGGAAGTTGTGATCGTCCTTTCACGCCGCCAAATGCAGAACCTTTCCAAATACGTCCGGTAACCAGCTGAAAAGGGCGCGTGGCGATTTCCTGTCCGGCACCAGCTACACCGATGATAATACTTTGCCCCCAGCCACGATGAGCACATTCTAGTGCTGCTCGCATTACGTCCACATTGCCGATGCATTCAAAGCTATGGTCCACACCCCATTCGGTGAGACGGATAATAACCTGCTGGATGGGCTCTTCATAATCATCAGGATTGATGCATTCGGTAGCGCCGAAATGTCTGGCTAGCGTGAATTTGGCCGGATTGGTATCAATGGCGATAATTCGTCCAGCACCAGCCTGCCGTGCCCCTTGAACCACAGCCAACCCAATACCACCCAGCCCGAATACGGCCACACTATCGCCTGCTTGTACTTTAGCCGTGTTGTGTACCGCACCAATGCCGGTGGTGACGCCGCAGCCGAGCAGACACACTTCTTCCGGTCTGGCGGCTGGATTGATTTTGGCCAATGAAACTTCCGCGACAACGGTATATTCACTAAATGTAGAACAGCCCATATAATGATAAATGGGTTGACCCTGATAGGTAAAACGTGTGGTGCCATCAGGCATCAGTCCTTTACCCTGAGTAGAGCGCACTGCGGTGCATAAATTGGTTTTGCCTGAGCGGCAAAATAAGCATTTACTACATTCAGCGGTATAGAGAGGAATCACATGGTCACCTGGTTTGACCGAAGTTACCCCTGCACCTACTTCTACCACAATACCAGCGCCTTCATGGCCTAGAATCGTCGGAAATACACCCTCTGGATCGGCACCCGACAAAGTAAAAGCATCGGTATGACAGACACCGGTATGGGTAATTCTGACGAGAACTTCTCCCGCTCTGGGCGGTGCAACATCTACTTCTACAATTTTTAATGCTTTACCCGGTGCGAAGGCCACGGCGGCACGAGATTTCATTCTTTATCCTCAGGGTTGATTATATTGAGAGTTTAGCTGAACCAGCCAAATGCTCTCAGTATAACAGCTATCTTATTTGTGATTGCTGCTATGGATGGTGAAATATAATCAGAAAAATGATGCAAGTATCCGTTAGAAATGTAGCTTTATTATGTTTGAGGTAATGCGTTGATGATGGTCAGGGTGTCCATCGGTATAATTTATTTGCTTTATTGAATGATGCGCTGTTTTTATGCATACAAATATTTGAATTGTATTGACATCGAATAAAAAGCGGGAAGACGGTTTAACAATTTTGCATTATTGTTTGTGTGCCTCTGGGCAGGCAGCAAACCGAGTGTATTTTGCAGCAATAACACAATGCTTGATAAACTTTGTTTGCACTAAGTAAACCGTCAATATGCATTTGGTGATCTAGGCCTATAAGATTTACTTGTCTGAATTAAATCGCATATGCCGTTAATCTGTCAGATGATGCCAGACTGGTACGCAGATAGGTGGTAATTCGGGGCAGCAGCCTAGTAAGCCACCGCCGAAATCACCATCTCGATGAAAATCACTGCCACAGCTGGCCAAAAATCCGAATTGTTGTGCCATTAAGGCATAGTTTAGACGGTCGTTGAGTCCGGAACGGCCACTGTGTACTTCTATAGCTACTCCACCACAAGCTTTGAATTCACTGAACAGATTACGTCGTGCCGTGGCCGAAAGTTCATAACGCATGGGGTGAGCTATCACTGCAATGCCTCCTGCATGGCGAATGGCAGCAACAACCTCGGTCAGTTCTGCCCATTGGTGACGGACACTGCACGATTTACCATCGGCCAAATATTTGCGGAAAGCGTCTGCTTTTTTGTTTACATGGCCGCTATTAACCAGAAAATCAGCTATATGGGTGCGTGTTACCATGTCAATATTAGTGGCCTGTGCCAGTGTGCCTTCATAGGCACCCCTGATACCTTTTTTTTCCAGTTTACTGGCAATGGCCTGTAATCGTTGTAGCCGGCCGCTGCGTAGGCCCAGCAGCAAGGTTTGCAACAGCTCATCTTCGGGTGCAATATTCAGGCCGACGATGTGTATAGTTCGCCCGCGCCAGCTTACGGAAATTTCTACGCCATTGATTAATTGGATGCCACATAATTCTGCCTGTTTACGAGCTGCCGCCAGCCCGCCGGTGTGGTCGTGGTCAGTCAGCGCCAGCATCGTGCAACCGTTGGCATGTGCACGTTGAACGACTTCTTCTGGAGTCAGCACCCCATCGGAAATGGTTGAATGGCAATGTAAATCAATACTCATGAATAAATATTATTGGTCGCAAGAAGATGAGGTGAGTTGAGCCAGATGTGCCTCATAGTTGGCTTTTTCACGATAATAAATCTGCCAGACGCAGGCCTCGCCACAATCGCTGTTGCAGCACTCCCAGTCTTCCGGTGGTACTGGTGGTGTTAATGATGATAGCGTATTCATACCTGAGTGTTAATCACGTAGATTTCAGTGTTACCCACGCCGATACAGTCTCCGACGATAATTTTGGCCGTTTTACGTGTCTCTGGCTGCTGATTACGTTGAACCAAGCCTTCAGCAATCATTTGTTTGGCTCGGCCTCCACTTTCTGCCAGTCCGGTCAGTTTAAGTAAATCACATAAAGCTACATATGGATGTCCTGTTAAATCAAAATGCTGTTTCATGTGTGGTGCCTTTCAGTAAATGTATATTGTAGCGATTATCAGCATCAAGCAGTGTATTGTTTGATGTCAATGCTAAGTTAAAAGCATAAAATAGGGGCTTATTAAGCCGGAAATTTTTTGGAGATTTATTTGTGGATACCCTTTCCTGGTTATGTCAGCTTATTTCATTTGATACCACCAGTCGTCAGAGTAATTTAGCCTTGATTAATTATGTAGCAGATTATTTGGAAAGCCGGAAATTGTCGCCCTGGCTGGCACAAAATGTTGCTGGTGATAAAGCTAATCTGTTTGTAACGATCCCTGCCACAGATGGTCGTATTTCCGGTGGATTGATATTTTCAGGCCATACTGATGTGGTACCGGTAGATGGACAGAACTGGCTGTCAGACCCGTTTGTGGCCGATGTGCGGGATGGCTGTGTTTATGGCAGAGGCAGCAGTGACATGAAAGGTTTTATTGCCAGTGTGCTTGCTGCGGTGCCTGCCATGCAGACAGCGAGACTGAAAGCACCCTTGCATATTGCTTTGTCTTTTGATGAGGAGGTGGGATGTTTGGGTGCACCGGTGATGCTGGCAGAATTGGAGAGAAGGGGGCTACAGCCTGAGTCGTGTATTGTTGGCGAACCTACATCGATGCAGATGGTGGTGGCACATAAAGGAATTCATACATTCTGCTGCGAGGTACAGGGTAAAAACGCACATTCTTCACTGACTCCGGATGGAGTAAACGCAATTGAGTATGCCGCTCGTTTAATTGTCTTTATTAATCAGCTGGCTCAGCAATTGCAGCAACGTGCTGATTTGGATCATGCATTTGATGTTCCGTTTGCTACTGTTTCTACTGGCCTAATTCGTGGTGGTACAGCTATTAATATTGTACCTGATTACTGTGCTTTTGAATTTGATTACCGTAATCTTCCACATATGACAGTCGACGAACTAATTGAGCCTATCCGGCAATATATTTCGACCCAACTTTTGCCGGCTATGCGCAAAGTGGCGCCGGAAGCTGCTATCAAACTAAACCATGTCGTAAATGTTCCTCCTTTAAATGATGCAAATAATCATTACCTGCATAAGCTGATTGCTGGTCTTGTGGATGTTGAACAACAGGCTAAAGTAGCTTACGCTACTGAGGGGGGGCAGTTTCAAAATAGTGGTATCAATACCGTAGTGTGTGGTCCTGGCAGTATTACGGTGGCACACAAGGCTAACGAATATATTGAATTAGAGCAGCTTAGTCGCTGTGATGTTTTTCTACGCAAACTGATTCAGATACAAAGTATGTAAGCGCTATTAAAAGAGATATCTTAGGCCGATTCTGTATCAAGATGAGCACTTGTTAAAATAATTTGTCAGGAGATGTACGCTTTCCTGATTCACCACAGTGGATAAAGCTGCTCTGTTGTTCCGCGTATGTAGCTGCATATGCAATGCTACCAATGATTGTAATAATGGGAAAATCAAATGAAGACAAAAGATTTCGTGTCAGTAGGAATATTGTGTCTATCGCTGACCGTATCCAGTGTAACTGTACAGGCGAATGAAGTGAATATGTATATGGGGGCGATTACCATGAGCTATGCACGATTCAATTCTGCTCAGACCGTTGCAGATGCACGTAAGGCTTTAGCTAATATGCGTACGGCGGCCGTGGCTGCACGGGCACAAAAACCATCCGCTCTGGCCAAGGCGCCGACTAATAATCCGAAACTGAAAGTTTATCAGTCTGAAATAGATAGGTTGATTGCTGAAATTGATAAAACTGGTAAGTTGGTGAATACCGGCAAACTGGCTGAAGCCAAAACCGAGGGCAGAAAAATTCTGCAGTTGCGAGATGAGGGGCATGCAGCCATGAAGCACTGAAATGACTGTGGATTATGCAGATGATATGTTAAAATTATAACGTTGTACCAAAATGCAAAAAGCCTGGTTCCGCCCCTTAAAAGCTAAAGAACCAGGAAACATAGACAAATAAACATTAATCGGTAGATGATGCTCAGTATTTTATTGCTATGCTGGCATCATCCGAAATTCGATAGGTAAGCTTTTTTCTGAAGCATTTTTTCAACCCCTTTTTACAATCGGATAAAATTGTAGTAATGAAAAAAATATACTTTATACAATAAATTTAGTGTTATTAAAATTTAACTACTTCATTATTGATTATAATACTCAATTTGCTACGTTGTCAGGTTTCATTAGGTAAATAATCGGTTTTCTGGGGTATTTTAGGCTAATGCTGAAAATTGCCGGTTCATCTTACCCAAAGGTGTTGTTTTTACGCCAATTGATATGGCAAATCCCAATAGAACCTGTATTCCGCCGATTATAAATTTCGCTGGCGGAAACAGGCGTAACATATACGCCTCCAGATGGCGGTTTACTGCCAAAAAAATAGTCATTAACACTGCCTTTCCTGATTATTCTACCAACACCGCTTTGCGCTTCCAGACGCATGTGGCGGCAGAAGAATGGCAAGGCTGGAAGACCGTTAATCAGAACCGGCAGGCATAATGCCTCCCTGCCATTGTCTACCATGGAAAAGGTATGTCAATGACTTGGTATACAGATTTAAAAAACCATTTATTGCAAAAATTCAATGGTTTATCTGTCTGATAAAACAGCCTTCCAGAGCTGGCCGTACTATTGAATACGGCTCGGCCATCATACTGTCGGATATTTATATTTGTCAAGAATGTGTTAAATAAATATTATGATTTACTAATTAATGTAATTATAGATTGAGCAGACTGACTAATGTAAAAAAATAATATGAATAATATAAATATTTATATTATTTGATTATTATGTATTGCTGTTTGCATAATAGTGAATGTTATTATATAAATATAGCTGAAATATGCTAAAAATTTAAAATTAAAATTTTTATCTAAATCTGCATAAAAAAATTCACTTTATGAGCAATTTTATATTGGCTTTATGATCCATACTGGTTTTTTATTTTGATACTCCTTGTGTAAATGCTGATTGGATATATTAATAATTAAAATGAATCTTCTATACGCTTAGATTTAAGCGATAGTTTGCAGAATTTTTTTATTAGCTCAAGTTTTTGCATGTAATTGATTTACAGTTGATTAGCATGCTGCTACGGTAGAATTAATTTTAGCGCTTAGGATAAAGATTGCTGCTGATTTTATATTTTATATCTGGCCAGATTTTACATATTATAAGCAGCTTATCAGGCATAGACCTGATAAGCTAATTGAATATAGTAGCTTGAATTTACGGGTATTAGTTGAGGGAAAGATTAGAATGATGATTTTAAAATTTGAGTTGGTGGCTGTTAGTACTTAATATTTTATTATCATATTTTTAGCCAAAATATTTTATTTTCCAATTCTAATATCCAGATAGTGGCAAATTATAACGAAAAGTTTTTGTTTGCTACAAAGTTACTAATCTTCTGCCAGCGCGTAAATTTCATCTAGATTGCGCCATTTTCCTTCAGCATCCATGCCATAGCCAAAGACGTAACGGTTGGGGACATCCAGTCCGACAAAATCAGCAGTAATCGGCTTGTCTTTATCAATCAGTTTATTGGCAAATACAGCGGTGGCGCAGCTGGCTGCACCCATTTCCAGTATCTGTTTTTTAACGGCTGCTAGTGTATGCCCTTCATCAAGAATATCATCCAGTACCAGTATATGGCGTCCAACTACGGCGTTTTGTGGTGCTCTCAGCCACTGATAGTTACCACCATGCAGTTTATCGCCATAACGTGAAATATGAATATAGTCAAAATCCAATGGAAAACGCAGTAATGGCAATAATTTCCCAGTAAATACTACTGCGCCACCCATTACCGGTAATACCAGTGGATATTTGTCACTGAGTGCAGCTGTGATGTCCGCAGCCATCTGTTCCAGTTTCGTTTCACAGGTGTTGCGGTCAAACAGCAGCTCTGCTGTATCTAGCATGGCCTGTGTTTCAGCGCGTTTGGCGGTTAAATCAATTATGCTCATCGGTGGTGTCCGTGTCTGTGCGTAAAAAACCGTTTGGGTTCTGTTGCTGGTCGGTTGTCGGTTATAGACACAGCATAGAAGCAGACGGTGTAGGCTAAGGTTTATTTGGGTAAATTTGTGCTGTATCAATTGAGGGAAATAGCACTATGGTAGAGTTAAATTCGCGATTGTAAGCAAAATGAAGCGTAAATTATCCCAAAAATTTATTCAGCGAAGGCAAATTTTATGCCAATTTCCGCTACATTTGGCAGGGAGGAACTGGTATTGCAGGCTAAGTTGATGGTTTATTAATAGAATTTATTTGTAGTGTTTGTTTAAAAGCATCGTTGAGATGCGCTGAATAATGCGCATCTCAACGATGCTGAATTAAGAATCACGCTGGGCGCAGATAATGAATCTGCTGGTTGCTACTTCCACGCCAAATTAATGCTGGATCTCGCAGTTCCTTTATGAATTTACCATCAACCAAGGTGTTTATTTCTGCTACCACCTGTTGTTGCGCTACTGATAGTTCTGCCAGTGTGTAGCCGGTCCAAAGCCAGATGTCTTTATGCTCTGTTTCCTGCCGCACTCGCTTCACCAGATGCAAAATAGCGCTAAGGTTATGTGGATGCAGTGGGTCGCCACCGCTGAGTGACAGTCCCTGCCGGATAATACGTGTGTCGTTAAGATCGCTGATGATGCGGTCTTCCAACTGCTGGTCAAATGGCTTGCCGGAGTCGGTTCGCCATGTGGTTGCGTTATAGCAGCCGCGGCATTTATGTTCGCAGCCAGCAACAAATAAGGTGCAGCGCGTACCAGGACCGTTGACGACATCTACCGGATAGTACTGATGGTAATTCATGTTTACAGAGCACCACACTGCTGGCCGAGATGTTTGACTCGTCTTTTCACTTCTTCCTGTTTGCCGGTGTTAAACGGTCTGGCGTCGGGGCTACCGAGATAGCCGCAGACACGTCGGGTGACGGATACGCGTGCCGGATCATGGTTGCTGCATTTGGGGCAGACAAAGCCTTTGCTGGTACAGGAAAATTCACCACTAAAACCGCATTCATAACATTCGTCGATGGGCGTATTGGTGCCGTAATAAGGTACATGACGGTAGCTGTAATCCCATACGTCCTCTAATGCTTTGAGATTGTGTTGCAGATTAGGGTATTCGCCGTAACAAATGAAGCCACCACTGGCCATTTTTGGGTAAGGTGCTTCGAAATCGATTTTGTCGTATGGATTAACTTTTTTTTCTACATCTAGATGAAAGCTGTTGGTGTAGTAGCCTTTGTCGGTTACACCGTCAATTACGCCGAATTCAGCGGTATCAAGACGACAGAAGCGGTCACACAAGTTTTCGCTCGGAGTGCTGTAAAGGCTGAAGCCATAGCCGGTCTCAGTTTTCCACTGGTCGGCAGCACGGCGCAGTTTCTCGACAATAGCTATGGCTTTCTGACGCAGGTTGTCACTGTCAAACACATGGATGTCGCTGCCGTACAGGGCATAAATGGTTTCATGCAGGCCGATATAGCCCAGAGAAATGGAGGCACGGCCATTTTTGAATATATTTGCTACGGGTTCGTCGGCTTGCAGACGCACGCCGCAGGCTCCTTCCATATACAGAATTGGTGCCACTCGTGCTTTGACGTTTTCAAAACGGGCAATGCGGGTCATCAAGGCTTTGCGGCAAAGTTGCAGGCGCTCTTCCAGCAGTTGCCAGAACCGTGCTTCATCGTGTTTGGCTTCGATGGCAATACGTGGCAGATTCAGGCTGATTACGCCTAGATTATTCCGTCCTTCATGAATTTCCTGACCGTTTTCTTCATAACGACTGAGGAAGCTGCGGCAGCCCATCGGCGTTTTGAAGGAACCAGTCACAGCTACAACCTGCTCGTAGTTCAGGATATCCGGATACATACGTTTGGAGGCGCATTCGAGAGCCAGTTGCTTGATGTCGTAGTTAATGTCTGACGCTTTGTGGTTCACGCCGTCTTTAATACTGAAAACCAGTTTTGGAAAGACAGCCGTTTTGCCATTTTTGCCCAATCCAGCTAATCGATTGCGCAGAATAGCGGTTTGAATTAGCCGGCTTTCCCAGCTGGTGCCCAGACCAAAGCCGAAAGTGACAAAAGGAGTCTGACCATTAGCAGTATGCAAGGTGTTGACTTCGTATTCCAGTGACTGAAAAGCGTCGTAGCATTCTTTTTCGGTGCGAGTACGGGCGTAGTCTTCAGCATTGGCAATCTGCCATTCCTGAGCTACGGCAAAGTGTTTGTCGTAGCTGGTACGGACAAAAGGTGCCAGCACTTCATCAATCCGGTTTATGGTGCTGCCACCGTAAATGTGGCTAGCCACCTGCGCGATAATCTGTGCGGTAACAGCGGTAGCTGTGGCAATAGATTTAGGAGGTTCGATTTCAGCATTGCCCATTTTAAATCCGTTGGTCAGCATGCCTTTTAGATCTATCAACATGCAGTTGAACATTGGAAAAAACGGTGCGTAGTCTAAATCGTGATAATGAATTTCTCCCCGCTCATGTGCTAATACCACATCGCGTGGTAACAGGTGTTGCTGAGCATAATGTCTGGCCACAATGCCAGCCAGTAGGTCGCGCTGGGTGGGAATTACCTTGCTGTCTTTGTTCGCATTTTCGTTAAGCAGACTGAAATTGGTTTGTTCTACCAAACCCTGAATTTCGCGATTGAGATGTCCGCGAGATTCGCGCGCAACATCGCGCGAATGACGGTATTCAATGTAGGCTCGTGCCAGTTCTTTATACTGACCGGCCATTAACTGGTCTTCTACTGCCTGCTGAATATCATGAATATCCACACATTCACGACTGGACATGCTGCTGCTGACGTGAGCAGCTACCTGTGCACAGTAGGTATTGTCAATAATGTTTGCCGCACTGGCCGCGTGCTGTACAGCTTCTTCAATACGCGTTGCATCAAAGGGAACGCGGCAACCATCTCTCTTAATTACAATGGGTTTCATGTTGATAGTCCTTCTGCTGCTGCCGCTAACATCTGGTAGCAGTTACTGCATGTCTTTCAGGTATAACAATTGGCCTTGCAAGGGGTATATAGAAATAATAGATACTATATTTAGTAGCAAAGTACCCCTGTTGCTCTTTTTTTTACTATATATGGGATTGCTGTTTTGAATAAAGCAGCATTTTTTGCTTTTATTTGATATAGCGCATCAAATCGAGTTGACAATGATATTTAATTTATAAAAATCAATAATTTAGAAAAATGAAAGTGCAGTGTAAAAAATGGTCATTTCTTGCTTGTTGGCGGCGAAGCTAATGATTCGTGCCATCGCTAATAACTTATATAGTTCAATTGATAAAATGAGTTATTGGTGATCGCCTTGCAACAAGTTTTCAGTGCGGTTTTTACTGTACATTGTATAAAGTGAAACCAACGATGTACTGAGAAAAAATGACGTAATAATAGTAACAATAAAATGACCACTGCGCAGACAATCAGGATTAAAACTAATACGAATGCCCGCTATCAGCAAAGCAAATACTGCAATCAGTAGCCAATAACGGTAATCAATGCGCATAACGGCTAAATCAGACCGCGGCATCAACAGGATGAAGGCAGCAATACCCAACAAACCACCGATGGAACTGCCGTGCTGCAACAATTTGTACACAGGCAATGGCTGTAAAAAAGGCAAGGCAATTGACTGTTTTAGCACAAGGCTATGGCTGACAAACCAGCCAGATGGGTGAGTAAATGCATCCCATAATACATGCGATAAACTACCTAGAAACAGCGAAAAGATAACTACCAAGTAGTGGCGGCAAAAATACTCCGTCCAGTTAAATCTGAGATAAACATTTAAACGTTGCTGCAAACAAGCGGGCAAATGCAGAATGAAAGGATTGCGGATAATTAGATGAAAAATAAAAGCTACTGCTAATCCACATAAGATATTAAGTAGAAAAATACCGATATTGGCGTGACCATAGATACCGAACATTTTCATGCGAATAAAATATTCAAAATCTGGTGACATGCTGCCAATAATCAATCCGGTCATAGAAAACCATTTGTTGAAACGGTATAAAGGTAAAATAATGGCAGGGTGTGAGAAAGTGAAGGGCATAAGCGAAAGCTGTTTACAAGTCAAGAATCGGGAAGTTGTTTAAGCAGCCTAATCGTTAAACCATTATTGTGCCCATTCGCGACACAAAGCCAGAATATCGGCACCAAAATGCTTTATTTTGCTTTCACCCAGTCCATAGATATGATTTAAATCTGCCAGCTTGGATGGGGGATGTTGGACCAGATCCTGTAAGGTACGGTCTGCAAAAATGGTATAAGCAGGCACATTATTCTGACTGGCGCGCTCTTTGCGCCAACGGCGCAAGGTTTGCCATAAGCGTTCTTCGCGCTCGGTGCGCAGCCAAATATCATTATTACGGCTACTGCGGGTTTTGTCATGTTTCAGCGGGCGCAGCCAGACTTGCTGCTGATTTTTTAATACTGCGCGTGCCTGCTCAGTTAATTGCAAAGCCTGATTGGCTATATCAACATTAAGATAACCGGCAGCAACACATTGCCGTACCACCGTACGCCATTCCTTAACAGTCAGTTTATTGCCGATTCCAAAAGTGGATAACTGCTGATGGCCATAGCGCAACACCCACTCCGACTTGCGCCCACGTAACACATCAATCACATGGCCAGTGGCAAAACGCTGCCCCACTCGATACACACAGGACAGCAGCTTTTGCGCCAATACAGTACCGTCAAAACGAGTTGGTGGGTCAGTACAGTTGTCACAATGGCCGCATGGCTGGCTGTCTTCGCCAAAATAGCGCAATAACAGCTGGCGTCGGCAATCGGCCGTTTCACAGAAAGCCAGCATCGCATCCAATTTTTGCAAATCAATGAGTTTTTGCGCTTCATCACGCTCAGCCAGCTGAATCCGCTCACGCAGCAATACCCAGTCATTCAGGCCATAACACAGCCAGCTGGTAGCAGGCAGGCCATCACGGCCAGCGCGGCCCGATTCCTGATAGAAATGTTCAATACTGGCTGGCATATCCAAATGGGCGACAAAACGCACATCAGGTTTATCGATACCCATTCCAAAAGCCACTGTCGCTACCACAATAATGCCATCTTCCTGTGTAAAACGGCGTTGGTTTTGGCTGCGGGTCTCCCAGTCCAGTCCAGCATGATAGGGCAGAGCGGTCAGACCGTTTTCTGTTAGAAAAGCGGCAATATCTTCCACTCGCTTGCGCGAGAGACAGTAAACAATGCCATTTTCACCCGGCATCTGGCTGCGAATAAACTGTAATAGCTGTTTTTTGCCATTGTTTTTTTCCACAACCTGATAATCAATGTTGGGACGATTAAAGCTGGAAACAAAAAGGCGAGCATCATTTAAAGCCAGATAATGCTGAATATCAGCACGTGTGGCGCTGTCTGCGGTAGCCGTTAGCGCAATCCGTGGTACAGAGGCAAACTCATCTGCTAGTATTGCCAGCTGCTGATACTCGGGGCGGAAATCATGTCCCCACTGACTTACACAATGTGCCTCATCAATAGCAAACAGACTGATAGGCGTTTGGTGTAGAAACTGTAAAAAGCGTGGCATAACCAGCCGTTCCGGTGCTACATACAATAATTTCAGGTGTTCAGAAGCAATATCATCGGCAATACGCCGTATCTCTTCGCCACTAGTACCACCGTGAACACAAGCAGCTGCAATTCCATTTACATTCAAAGCTGTGACTTGATCCTGCATGAGTGCAATCAGCGGTGACACAACGATGGCCACACCATCGCGCATTAAGGCTGGAATTTGATAACATAAAGACTTACCTGCGCCGGTAGGCATTAATACCAGTGCATGATGGCCACTTGCCACCGTGTCGATGATTTCAGCCTGTTGCCCGCGAAATTCGGGATAGCCGAAAACATCGTGTAGAATTTGCACGGCATGAGTCACAAAACACCTGTTACACTGAATCTGAAACGGGTATTGTACTGCAACTTACCTCTATTTCCGACAGCTAACCAATTGCTGTTATAAGGAATCAGCATGAAAATCATTAGTATCCGTCACCTAACAGCCAGTTTGGCTATATCTTCTATTTTGGCTGCCTGTACCACCACCAACGTGCCCAAAGCCAGCGGCAGCTGGATTGAGCTGGGTGTATCAGCCAGCGGTAATATTCAATATGCACTGGATAGCGGCAGCATTAAACGTCAGGGTAATATGGTAACCTTTCGTGACCGTAAAACCGTTATCGACCCGAAACAGCAGTATTACAGCAACACACCAGCCTATAAAACTGCATTGAGCACTACTCAGATAGACTGCAGCCGCAAATTGTTCCGCGTGCTTGATGTCGAATTGCTGGATGCGCATGGTGAGCTGATTCGTCAGGATCATTTTGGCGAAACCGATCTGCGTCCGATGGGTATCACCAGTGGTTCTGCTGCCGAGCAGCAATATCAGCACGTATGTAGCCATTAATTTTGCTAATAGAAAGTAATCAGGCATGAAAGCAAAATACAGCTTATGGATAATTTTAGGTTTGGCCGTATCGGCATGGGCAGAATCTCCAGCAGATGTAGAATTGCTCAGCGCACAGAAAGCCTATCAGGCCGCATTGTCTGGGCAAAGTGCCAGCCAGAGCCGTGCCTTACAGCTGCAAACCCAGTTGCAGTCAGCACAGCTACAGTTGAAGAATGCACAGGATAATGTTACCCGCTTGCAAAGTGATTTTAATCAGGCCGATGTGCAGCGGCAGCAAGCCGATGCAGCATTGCAGGCCGCCGGTGCCAGACTGGATGCGGCTTGGCAGGCTGTGCACAGCCGTTAAATCAATGCACCGTTCAGGCAACTACTGGAAGTAAAATCCGTTTATCAATTTATCGGCCTGACAAACAGCTGCAGCTCGCGTAAAATAATACACTTTTGCTTAAGCGTTGTTCCGTGAAAAAACAACGTTATGGAATCAACTGTTGTCAAAATGAACTATCCGATTGAATACGATGTGATTGTGGTTGGTGGCGGCCATGCGGGTACAGAAGCCGCTCTGGCTGCTGCGCGCATGGGTGCAAGCACATTATTACTGACTCACAATATCGAAACGCTGGGACAAATGTCTTGTAATCCGTCTATCGGCGGCATAGGCAAAGGCCATCTAGTGCGTGAGCTGGATGCACTGGGTGGCGCAATGGCATTGGCAGCAGATAAGAGCGGAATTCAGTTCAGACGTCTGAATGCATCAAAAGGGCCGGCAGTACGTGCAACACGGGCGCAGGCTGATCGCATTCTATATAAAGCGGCCATCCGTTCCATGCTGGAAAACCAGCCTAACCTGCAATTATTTCAGCAGCAAGTAGAAGATATTATTGTTGAAAACGGCCGAGCAGTTGGCGTTATGACATCTATGGGAGTTTCCTTTCGCAGCCGCGCTATTGTGCTGACTGCGGGTACATTTTTGGCCGGAAAAATTCACATCGGATTAGAAAATTATGCTGGTGGCCGTGCCGGAGACCCCGCAGCACAACATTTATCTGGATGTCTCAGAGATTTGAATTTACCGCAGGGACGATTGAAAACCGGTACACCGCCGCGGATAGACGGGCGCAGCATTGATTTCAGTCAATTGCAGGAACAGCCAGGAGACAATCCTGCTCCAGTATTTTCTGTACGTGGCAACCTTGCTATGCACCCACAACAGATATCTTGCTGGATTACCCATACTAATAGCGTAACCCACGACATTATTCGCAGCGGTTTTGACCGTAGCCCGATGTTCACCGGCAAAATTGAAGGCGTCGGCCCGCGTTACTGTCCGTCTATTGAAGATAAAATCAATCGATTTGCAGACAAAGACAGTCACCAAATTTTTCTGGAGCCGGAAGGGCTGACTACACACGAATATTACCCTAATGGTATCTCCACCAGCCTGCCGTTTGATATCCAACTACAACTGGTTCATTCCATGCCCGGTTTGCAGAATGCCCATATCTTACGTCCTGGTTACGCCATTGAATACGACTATTTTGACCCTCGTAACCTTAAGTCAAGTCTTGAAACCAAAACTGTTTCCGGCCTATTTTTTGCCGGACAAATCAACGGGACAACTGGTTATGAAGAAGCTGCTGCACAAGGATTACTCGCCGGTGCTAATGCCGTATTGTATACCCGAGAAACTGAACCCCTAGTATTGCAACGTGATCAGGCTTATTTAGGCGTACTCGTTGACGATCTCATTACTAAAGGCGTGACCGAACCTTATCGCATGTTTACTAGCCGTGCTGAATACCGCCTACAACTGCGAGAAGACAACGCCGATATGCGGCTTACCGAGCTGGGGCGCAGCGTAGGATTGGTGGATGATGAACAGTGGCAAATATTTCAGCACAAGCAGGAAGCTGTCGCACGCGAACTCCAACGCCTGAGCCATGTCTGGTATACACCTCTTAATCTGCCGATAGCTGAGCAACAACGCGTACTCGGTCAGCCTTTAAGCAAAGAATCCAGCCTGCTGGACATGTTGCGCCGGCCAAACGTTTGCTATGCCGACTTAATGACTCTGCCCAATGCACAACAGGAAATACTGAATAGTGATGCGGCAGAACAAGTGGAAATTCAGGCAAAATATCAGGGTTATATTGAACGACAAAACGAAGAAATCAGCCATCGCCAGAATCTGGAAAAAATGAAACTGCCAGATAGCATTGATTACTCATTGGTAAAAGGCCTTTCCGCCGAAGTACAACAAAAATTAAATCAGTATCGTCCCGAAACTGTAGGACAGGCGTCCCGTATTTCCGGTATCACACCGGCAGCGGTTGCTTTACTGATGGTCCACCTAAAACGGGGTTTTGAGGGAGCAAAAACAGCATGAGCGACATGAAAACGATGCTGCAACAAGGTTTGCAGCAAATGAATATCAACCTGACCGTACCACAGCAATTACAACTGCTGGCTTTTGTAGAACTGTTAAAAAAATGGAACAGCACTTACAACCTCACCGCGTTGCGTAATGATCAGGATGTTATTAGTCATCATATCCTCGATAGCCTGACGCTACTGCCCTATGTGGAAAAAGCCCGTGGTCTGATAGATGTTGGCAGCGGCGGTGGTATGCCAGGCATCCCTGTAGCTATCTCCCGTCCGGATCTGCCTGTTGCTTTGCTGGATGCCAACAGCAAAAAAACCTCATTTCTGCAACAGGCAGTAATCGAACTGGGCTTAACTAACGTACAAGTGATTACCGCTCGCGTAGAAGCCATGGTGGGTGAACAGTTTGATGTAATCACTAGCCGTGCGTTTGCCGAATTAAACGATTTTGTCACCATTACCAAACAACTGATGGCAAAAGGTGGATATTGGGCGGCTATGAAAGGCGTGTATCCATATGAGGAAATCGAACGTTTGCCTGAAAATGTTGAGCTGGTACGTGTGGATAAACTCAGTGTCCCCCATCTGGATGCAGAACGTCACATGGTGATTGTCCGCAAGAAAGAGCATGCATGAGTGCACATATTATTGCCGTAGCCAATCAGAAGGGTGGTGTGGGGAAAACTACCACCGTTGTTAATCTGGCAGCCTCACTGGTGGAAAAAAAGTCCAAAGTATTGATTGTTGACCTCGACCCGCAGGGTAATGCCACAACTGGCAGCGGCATCAATAAAGGTAACGTCACCAACGGCGTCTATGCCGTGTTGTTAGGTAATGAAGAGATAAACAACGCCATAATTACTGCACAACATGGCGGCTTTGATGTTCTGCCTGCAAATAGAGCTCTGGCTGGTGCTGAAGTCGAGCTGGTACAAGAGCTGGCACGAGAAATGCGTTTGAAAAATGCGCTGGCGCAGGTAGCCGATAAATATGATTACATCATTATTGATTGCCCGCCCACATTAACCCTATTAACCATCAACGGATTAGTAGCTGCACGTCACATCATTGTACCAATGGTATGCGAATATTATGCACTGGAAGGGATTTCCGACCTTATTGCTACTGTGCGTAAAATCCGTCAGGCCATCAACCCTCAGCTCGAAATACTAGGTATTGTGCGCACATTATATGACCCACGCAGCTTACTGGCCAAACAGGTGGATGAACAGTTAATGACTCATTTTCCTGATCAGCTATTCAGTACCCCTATCCCGCGTAATATTCGATTGGCCGAAGCTCCCAGTCATGGCATGCCTGCATTGCAGTACGACCCACGAGCCACTGGTACCAAAGCATATCTCGCGCTCGCTGACGAAATTTTGCAGCGCACAGCCACTAAACAGACATAGAATTATTCATTTTCATGGTAATAACATCAGCACAACAATAAGTGTCAACCAATAAATTAAAGAGCGATACATGGTTAAAGCAAAAGGTTTGGGTGCAGGGCTAGACGCCCTACTTGGTTCCGGCAGTGATATCACCGGTGGCGACCGTTTAACCAAAGTCGCAATTAGCGATATTATTCCCGGACGTTATCAACCACGTACTCAAATTGATGACGAATCATTGCAAGAGCTGGCTGAATCCATACGCGCGCAAGGTGTCATTCAGCCAGTGATTGTACGGGAAATGGGACTGCAGCAATATGAGCTGATTGCCGGTGAACGCCGCTGGCGAGCTGCCCGTCTAGCCGAACTGGCGGAAATTCCAGTAGTCGTCAAAAGCATTTCTGACGAAGCAGCACTGGCAATGGGACTCATTGAAAACATTCAGCGCGAAAATCTCAATCCGATTGAAGAAGCACAAGGCCTGAAGCGACTGGTAGATGAATTTGGACTCACTCATGAAACAGTGGCCAAAGCTGTAGGACGCAGCCGCAGCAGCATTTCCAATAGTCTGCGCTTACTCAATCTGCCGCAACCAGTACAAGACTTAATGTACAGCCGGCAGTTAGAAATGGGTCATGCCCGTGCTTTATTGACTTTACCTGTTATCCAGCAGATTGATCTGGCTCAGAAAGCAGCCCAGAATGGCTGGTCAGTGCGCGAAGTGGAGCGCCGTTGCCAGCAAGCACAGGCCAAACCAGAAACCGCCACTCCCCATCCGGCTGAAAAAAGCAGCGAAGTTCAATCAATAGAAGCTGCACTGGAGCAACGTTTTAGCGTACCCGTGAAAGTACAAAGCCGCAACCAGCGCAGCGGCCGTATCATCTTACAATTTGATAATCCCGAAACCTTGAGTCATTTATTACAAAAAATGGGACTGGAATAAATCCTGCAATCACAGATTAATTGTGGCAAAATTGTTTAATTCAGTTATCAAATTTGGCAATGTTAAAGAAATATATAGAAAAATTAATAAATTAGCTAAAATTTATTTAACAAAATTTCACAAAATTACTTGACGATATAGTATTAGTTGATTATATTAGCGCAGCTTACCGCAGTGTTTTTTAAGGTAACAGAATGAAGTGGATCATGTTCTGGCAAACAGTCATGTTGTTTGCCGCAGTTTGTGTGTCCGCATGGTTGTGGAAATATTCTGCTATCTGGTCGGCAGTATTAGGTGGACTGAGTTACCTGATACCTACATTATTGGCGATGCTAACCATCATCGCCGCAAAAAAATTACCGGCGCTATTACCGGCAACACTATTAATGGCCGAAATCAGCAAAATTCTCATGATATGCCTAATGATGTTGCTGGTTTACGTGTGCTATTCCGCAGTTAACTGGTTTGCTTTCCTGACAGGACTTATACTGGTCAGTCAGGCTGGATTGTTCACATTTAGAAAAAGATTGTTACTATGAGCGGCACAGAGATGACTCCGGGCGAATATATCAGCCACCACTTAATCAATTACACTCAGAAATCACCAGATTACCAGACCAATATGGTTGATTTCTCCTTTCTTAATCTGGATACCCTATTTTTTTCCATACTGACTGGCATCATTGCCTCAGCTATTCTGTTTGTAGCCGCTCGTCGTATGAGAGTAGGTGTGCCTACCCGTTTTCAAGCCGCCGTCGAACTACTAATTGAATTTGTGGGCGGTATCTGCAAAGATATGGTTCACAATGAGAAATCCCGAAAAACCATTGCTCCTCTGGGCTTAACTGTATTCATGTGGATTCTGTTCATGAATATTATGGATCTGCTACCTGTAGATTTGTTGCCTTGGGCATGGCAGCATGCTACGGGTGATCATCATGCATTTCTTCGCGTTGTTCCCACGGCTGACCTGAATACCACCATGGCAATGGCGATATCTGTTTTGTTTCTGTGTATCGTTTACAATATCAAAATCAAAGGATTGGGTGGCTGGATACACGAATTATTCAGTGCACCGTTTGGTAACAAAATTTGGTTGTTCATCCCTAATTTTCTGATGAATATCATCGAATTTTTCTCCAAGACCCTGTCTCATGGTATGCGACTGTTTGGTAACATGTATGCCGGTGAAATTTTATTTATGGTGATCGCTCTAATGGGTGGTGCCTGGGGTATGTCCGGTGCTGCAGGCGTAAGCGATGTGGTTTTATTCATTCTCCAGATTGTTGCAGGTCTGGCTTGGGCCATATTCCATATTTTAGTCATTGCTTTACAGGCATATCTCTTTATGGTGCTGACCTTCGTATATTTGGGTCAGGCTCACGATTCCCATTAAGGGTAATTTATTTATTGTAGTATTCTTTTCTTTTATTTAAGGAGTGAAGTAAATGGGTGGTTTAATCGCTATCGCTTGTGGTTTGATGATTGGTATTTCTGCCATGGGTGCATCTATCGGTATCGGTATGCTGGGCGCAAAATACATGGAATCTTCTGCCCGTCAGCCAGAATTAATGAACTCATTGCTGGGTAAATTCTTCATTATCATGGGTATGATTGATGCTGCGTTCATTATCTCTCTGGGCGTATCATTCTTGTACTTCGCCAAAATCGGCGGCTGATAAACTTAGATTTGCTGGTTGTTAACTGTATTAATTAATAAACACAAATTCTAAAGGTTTAATCGTGAATATCAACGCAACCCTAATTGCACAAGTACTTGTTTTTGTCATGTTTGTGCTATTTACGATGAAATTCGTATGGCCACCCATCGTCAAAGTACTTGATGCCCGTGCCGACAAAATTGCCGAAGGTTTGGCTGCTGCCGAACGTGGAAAAAACGATTTTGCTCAGGCGGAAAAACGTGTTGCTGATATCTTGGCCGAGGGTCGCAGTCAGGTCTCCGAAATGGTGGCCAATGCGGAAAAGCGTGCCGCGCAGATTGTTGAGGATGCCAAAACACAGGCATCCGAAGAAGCTGCCCGTATCATGGCTCAGGCAAAAGCTGATGTAGAGCAGGAAGCTAACCGGGCCCGTGAAGCACTGCGGCAGCAGGTAGCAGATTTGGTTGTAAAAGGTGCCGAATCTATCCTGCGCAGTGAAGTTAATCCTTCACGTCACGCTGATTTACTGGCGAACCTGAAACAGGAGCTGTAATCCCATGGCTGAGTTCGCAACCATAGCCAGACCTTATGCCAAGGCATTGTTTAGTCTGGCGCAAGAACAGAATCAGATTGAGTCTTGGTTGGACGAACTGAAAACACTGGCTGAAATCATACTGCAACCGAAAGTGCAGTTGCTAATAGATGAGCCGGAATGCGAATACACTGAAAAGGCAAAAGAAATCCTGTCTTTAGTGGATTTTACGCCCGCAGAAGATTTGAGAAACTTCATTTTTGTGCTGGCGCAGAACAAACGCTTAACAGTTTTGCCAGAAATTTATACGTTATTCCAAGACTATTCTTTGTCCCTTAACGACATAAAAGAAGCCACCGTATACACAGCCTACCCTATTGATAAAGCGCAGTTTGCACAAGTAGTAGTGGATCTGGAAGCCCATTTCAACACACGGTTGAAAGCGCATCAGGTGGTTGCCCCAGAATTAATTGGTGGCATAAAAGTAGAAGTTGGTGACCGAGTATTGGATTTGTCGGTGCAGGGTAGATTAAACAGCCTGCATACGGCATTGATGAATTAGGAGAGTTTTCATGCAGCTTAATCCTGCTGAAATTAGCGATTTGATTAAAGCTAAAATCGCAAACCTGAACGTAGATACAGAATTACGTACCCGTGGTACCGTAATGTCTGTAACTGACGGGATTGTGCGCGTACATGGCTTGTCAGACGTGATGCAAGGTGAAATGCTCGAGTTTCCCGGCAATACATTTGGTCTCGCCATGAACCTGGAGCGCGATTCTGTAGGTGCCGTGATTCTGGGCGAATCCGAACACATTAAAGAAGGTGACGAAGTTACCTGTACTGGGCGTATTCTGGAGGTGCCAGTAGGCCGTGAGCTGGTAGGACGCGTCGTAGATGCACTGGGTCGCCCCATTGATGGTAAGGGACCGATTAATGCTACACATACTGCTCCGGTAGAAAAAATTGCTCCGGGTGTAATTGCACGTCAATCTGTTGATCAGCCAATGCAAACTGGTCTGAAAGCCATTGATTCAATGGTGCCTATTGGCCGCGGACAGCGTGAATTAATTATCGGTGACCGCCAGACAGGTAAAACAGCCGTGGCTCTGGATGCTATTGTTAACCAGAAAGATACCGGCGTAATCTGTATTTATGTAGCCATCGGCCAGAAAGCTTCTTCCATTGCTAGCGTAGTGCGCAAACTGGAAGAACATGGTGCAATGGATCATACCATTATTGTAGCAGCTACTGCCTCTGAAGCAGCTGCGCTGCAATATATCGCTCCGTATGCTGGTTGTAGTATGGGTGAATTCTTCCGTGATAATGGTGAAGATGCCCTGATTGTCTATGATGACTTGTCCAAACAGGCCGTAGCCTATCGTCAAATTTCCCTGCTATTGCGCCGTCCACCTGGCCGCGAAGCTTATCCGGGTGACGTATTCTATCTGCACTCACGTCTGCTAGAACGTGCTTCCCGTATTAACGCACATGAAGTAGAAGAACTGACCAAAGGTGCAGTAAAAGGCAAAACCGGTTCATTAACTGCATTGCCAATTATTGAAACACAGGCTGGTGACGTTTCTGCATTTGTACCAACCAATGTAATTTCCATTACTGACGGACAGATATTCCTAGAAACCGACCTGTTTAACTCCGGTATTCGTCCGGCCATTAATGCTGGTATCTCTGTATCCCGCGTAGGTGGTGCTGCTCAGACTAAAGTTATCAAAAAACTGGGTGGTGGTATTCGTCTGGCATTGGCTCAGTATCGAGAACTTGCAGCGTTTTCTCAGTTTGCTTCTGATTTGGACGAAGCAACACGCAAACAGTTGCGTCATGGTGAAGTTGTGACCGAACTGATGAAACAGAAACAGTTCAGCACGTTGAGTACAGGTGAAATGGCACTAACTCTGTGGGCAATCAATAATGGCTCATATGATGATGTTCCTGTGTCCAAGGCATTGAATTTTGAGTCAGAATTTTTGGGCTATGTGCGTACTCAGTGTCCAAATGTATTACAGGACATCGATGCCACCGGTGCATTAAGCGATGACAATGCCAAAGCATTGGACAACGCCATGAAGACCTTCAAATCGTCTTACGGCTATCAGGCGTAAACGTGTCATTGAAAGGAGTCTGAAATGGCAGTAGGAAAAGAGATTCTCACCCGAATTCGCAGTGTTCAAAATACCCAAAAGATCACTAAAGCGATGCAGATGGTGTCAACCTCTAAAATGCGGAAGACTCAGGAACGGATGCGTCAGGCGCGTCCGTATGCCGATAAAATTCGTCTGGTGATGAGCCATCTGGCACAAACCCATTCTAATCACAACGTCCCGCTGTTGCGCAGTAATAATGACAGTAAGCGAGTAGGATTTATTGTTATTACGACTGATAAAGGACTATGTGGTGGTCTGAATGCCAATATCCTTAAAGCATTCTTCAGTAAAGTGCAAGAATGCAATCAGCAGGGGCTGGAGGCCGAAGTTGTATGTCTCGGCAGTAAAGGACTGGCCGCCTGTAACCGAGTGGGTTTGAATGTCATTGCCAGTGCTGTGGGTCTAGGTGATACACCTAGAGTGGCTACATTGCTGGGTCCGTTAACGGAAATTTTTCAGCGTTATGCAGAAGGTAAACTGGATGCCATTTATCTGGTTTATGCCGGCTTTATCAATACCATGCGTCAGGAACCACGTCTGGAAACACTGCTGCCCATCGGGCAGAATGTTCTGGATCAGGTATCTGAAAGTAAGGAATACAGCTGGGAATATGTATACGAACCCTCGCCACAACAGGTGCTGGAATTTTTAGTCCGCCGTTATTTAGAGTCTGTGGTTTATCAGGCCTTATCTGAAAATATGGCTGCCGAGCAGGCTGCGCGTATGGTAGCGATGAAAGCTGCTACCGATAATGCAAGCAATGCCATTAAAGAATTGCGTCTGGTGTATAACAAATCGCGTCAGGCAGCGATTACCACAGAGTTGTCAGAAATTGTGGCCGGTGCTGCTGCTGTTTAAGCAGTACAGGTCAAATAAACTTAGGATGCGATAATGAGCCAAGGCAAAATCGTACAAATCATTGGTGCGGTAGTGGACGTAGAATTCCCACATGATTCCATACCCAATGTGTATGACGCTCTTAAACTGGTTGATACTGATTTGACTCTTGAAGTTGAACAGTTACTGGGTGATGGTATCGTGCGTACCATCCCTATGGGTACTTCCGATGGTCTGAAACGCGGTATGGCCGTAGTTAATACCGGCGCACCGATTACTGTACCGGTTGGTACAGCTACGTTGGGTCGGATTATGGACGTTTTGGGTCATCCGGTGGATGAAGCTGGCGAAATTCAGACCAGTACTACCCGCTCCATTCACCAACAGGCACCGAAATTTGATGAGCTTTCCAGCTCTACTGAATTGCTGGAAACGGGTATCAAGGTGATTGACCTGCTGTGTCCATTTGCCAAAGGCGGTAAAGTTGGTTTGTTTGGTGGTGCCGGCGTTGGTAAAACCGTTAACATGATGGAACTGATTAACAACATTGCCAAAGCACACAGTGGTTTGTCTGTGTTTGCCGGTGTAGGGGAACGTACTCGTGAAGGTAATGACTTCTATCACGAGATGAAAGACTCCAACGTACTGGATAAAGTGGCCATGGTGTATGGTCAGATGAACGAACCACCTGGTAACCGTCTGCGTGTAGCTTTAACTGGTCTGACCATGGCGGAATACTTCCGTGATGAAAAAGATGAAAATGGTAAAGGTCGTGACGTACTGCTGTTCATTGACAACATTTACCGTTACACTCTGGCCGGTACTGAAGTATCAGCTTTGCTAGGACGTATGCCGTCTGCTGTGGGTTATCAGCCAACACTGGCTGAAGAAATGGGTCGTCTACAGGAGCGGATTGCTTCTACTAAAACTGGCTCCATTACTTCTATCCAAGCCGTGTATGTACCTGCAGATGACCTGACTGACCCATCTCCGGCCACAACATTTGCTCACTTGGATGCAACCGTGGTGTTAAGCCGTGATATTGCTTCTTTAGGTATTTATCCAGCAGTGGATCCGCTGGACTCTACTTCACGCCAGCTAGACCCCGCTGTAATTGGTCAGGAGCATTATGACGTTGCACGTGGTGTACAGACTACTTTGCAAAAATACAAAGAGTTGAACGATATCATTGCGATTCTGGGTATGGATGAATTGTCTGATGAAGACAAACTGACCGTAAACCGCGCACGTAAGATCCAGCGCTTTTTGTCACAGCCATTCCACGTAGCAGAAGTGTTTACCGGTGCGCCGGGTAAATATGTTTCACTGCGTGATACCATTGCCGGCTTTAAAGCTATTCTGAATGGTGAGTACGATCACCTGCCTGAACAAGCTTTTTACATGGTAGGCAATATTGAAGAAGCTGCTGAAAAAGCGAAAACCCTAAACTAAGGAGCGCTTGATGAGTACCATGCAAGTGGAAGTGGTGAGTAACGAAGAAAACATCTATTCAGGTGAAGCCAGCTTTGTTGTTGTGCCGACTCTGGAAGGTGAGCTAGGTATTTACCCTCGCCATGAACCCATTATGAGCTTGGTGCGTCCTGGTGCTCTTCGTTTGACCGTACCTGACCAGAAAGAAGAAATTCTGGTAGCAGTATCAGGCGGTGTTCTGGAAGTACAGCCGAATAAGCTTACGCTTTTGGCAGATGTGGCCGTTCGCAGTGAAGAAATGGATCAGCAGCGTGCCGAAGAAGCCAAAAAAGCAGCCGAATCCGGTATCCATGAGGCCAAGGATGATGTTTCACTGGCCAAAGCTCATGTGGCTTTAGCTGCGGCGATTGCTCAACTGAAAACTCTGGATTACCTGCGCACTCATCGAAAATAACATTGATTGATATAATCAGATAAATAATCTGATTATAATAAAAAATGTTTTAAGCCCGAGCATTGCTCGGGCTTTTCTATTACTTAAGTTCAACCATGAGAAAATATTGCTCAGTATAATGTTTTAAACTTCAAAGTATATGTCATTTACAAATTAATGATAAGAGCTGATACATCAAAAGAAATCATTGAGACCAGTAAACAAATATTTAATTGTAATAAAAATACTATAAACTTTTTAAAAGCTTATTGATATGGTATTGATCTGTAAAATGCACTATTAAATAATAAGTTAAACTAATTCAGTAATTATTGTTGATTTCTGCAGTAACAAATTAAATTGATATACAAAAAGCAAAAGCATAAAGCTTTTGCTTTCGTATTTACTACAAATATTGTATTCCAGATAATTTGATTAAGCTTGTTTAGTTGGATAGATAGTCAGCTCACTAATATTGGTATCTTCCGGCTGCTCAATGGCAAAGTTAACAGCACGAGCAATGGCTTCAGGGCTTATGCCAACCTGATTGTATAATTGAGTCATACTTTGCAGCACATTTTCATCAGAAATACTTTGTAACAGCTCTGTGTTGATCGCTGCAGGATACAAAGTAGTAGTACGGATATTGGTTTGTTCAGTGGCACTTTCCTGCCGGATAACTTCCATCAGATTACGTACGGCAAATTTAGTTGCGCCATAAACACCACAGCCCATGAAGCTTTTCAAGCCAGCAATTGAAGAGGTAGTGATGATATGGCCAGATTTCTGTTTCGTGAAAATAGGCATGACCGCAGCAATTCCATTTAGCACGCCCTTCAGATTAATATCAATCATATTATTCCAGTCGTTTGTCTGAAGAGCACTGATAGGGGAGTTGGGCATAATACCGGCGTTATTAAATATCACATCTACACCCTGAAAATGTTTTTGAGCCAGCTCAACTAATGCATGCATTTCTTCCGGCTGGCGCACATCTGTAACTTGATAAACGGCCTCACCGCCAGACTGAGTAATCTGTTGTTGTAGTTGTTGAAGCTGTGATTCGCGGCGCGCAGCAAGTACGACTTTTGCTCCGTTTTGAGCTAGTAAGCGTGCAGTTGCTGCGCCAATACCTGATGATGCACCGGTTATGATGACTACTTTATTTTGAACAGCCATGTTTTACTCCTTTGATTAGTTCCGTTTAGTGCTCAAACACCGATGTTTTGTTAAGATTAAATGACAGGTATATAAATATTAGCTGGCAAATTAGCTATAGTGTCTGAGCTTAAGTTTGACCAAGGAAAAATTTCAAAATTATCAAATATCTGAATACATTTGAAGTTTAGAGCAAATTACTTTTCATTGTCTTGATAAATTTGCTTGGCTAGATTAAATGCAGACCAAGCCTTCGGCCAGCCCACGTAAAAGGACAGATGAGTAATAATTTCAACAATTTCATCTTTGGTGATGCCATTTTGTTTGCCAATATTCAGATGGGCACTTAATTGCTCGAAATTACCGGCACTGATTAATGCTGCAATAGTAATCATGCTGCGCTGATGTGCTGGCAATTGTTGTTCTCGTGACCAAACTTCACCAAATAAAACATCATCATTAAAATGAGCAAACTGAGGTGCAAATTTGCCTAAAAGTTCATGACCTGCTGTCTGTTTTTTCATTGCAGTACTCCTCTAGATTAAAAATTACAGAGCGTTGTAATCGCTGCTTACTACGGGTTCCAGCCATTCGCTTTGACCTTTGGTAATGGCCACATGACTGAACCAACTATCTTTCGTTGCTCCATGCCAATGTTTGACTCCGGCATGAATAACCACTACATCGCCAGGATTAAGTAATTGTGCCGGTTTGCCTGCTTCTTGATACCAACCCTGACCGGCAGTAGCAAGTAAAATTTGATAGCCATTTAAATGTTTGTGCCAATGGTTGTGGCAGCCGGGCTCGAAAGTAACATTGCTAACGTCTACATCAACATTTCCATCAATAGCAGCCAGATTAGCTAAATAGCTCTGACCAATAAAATATTGAGCATAATTGATATTTTCTTCACCTAGTGGAAAGATTTGTTTAAATGATGAATTCATGGTTTTTATCTTGAAATGTTTTGATGATTAAGTATAAAACTTCAAGTTCACTTTAATTCAAGTATTTTTTATTGAGCAAATATTTCATGATTAATCACCATTTTTAATCTAAACATATTAGTAGGCAACAGCACATTTCAATGTGTTGATCTACTTCCAATTTCTAAGATGTTTTTATATTGTCTAAGCGTATCTTAATAATTGCGTAGATTTACCCCACAGCTGATAGCTGCATGCCCATACAATGTGACCGGCTTCATCAGTGAGTTCTTCCGGGGCACCGTTGACATCGGTGTGGTAGTACAGCACTTTTTGTTCTGTACCGGTAGTGGTCTCTACTNCTGGCTAAGGGTTCATAGCCGCTTTCATCAGTGTAGATATAGACGCTTTTGCTTCTGTCGGTACGGGTTTCCTGAATCATTTTTAGCCCGTCCCACAGGAAGTGGGTACGGCCGTGTGCGTCGTAGGTATATTGCAGGCCACGGAAGTGGAGTAAGTTGTAAGCAGCCGACAATGTTCTAAATATTATGATAGCTGTTTTAGTAGTGGCGGGTGATATTGCCCAAAAAAGTTATTGTAGTAATCATAAATTATATAATATTTTGTTTTTTAATATAAATTTCTTATTAAAATTTGATGGTATCTTTATGTTAGGGATTACTCATAATAATAAAATTTTCACATTATTTTGAATATTTCATTTTTACTAAAATGTCCCCTGTATTTAATCTTATTTTATTATTTTCGTAAATATATTCTATCCATAATTCTTTATTATCTGATTCACAATCATTCATTACTCTATATTCAGAATATCCTGTATACGTGTTTATTAGTGGAATTATTTTTTCCACTTTTCCTTCAATTTTATTTTGCGATAAATAAACAGTAAGTTGTTTTAACAAATATAGTTTTAAATATAATTCTTTATTATTTCCATTTAATGAATTAATTTCATTTTCAATAAAGCTGATAATTTTTTGCATATTACCTCTCAATATAAATAGTTATTTTTTCACCATTTGGTGTTAAAACATTAATATGTGGTACTGTTTTATGAGGATGGCCATCTGGTAATCCCTCATGTCCATATAAAACACCATTTTTATTAAATTGGTAATCTTTATGGTATACAGCAGTTTTGTTTTTTTCTAAAGGTCTAAGTTTAAATTCTTTTTTTTGTTTAGATGTTTTGTCTGTCGATTTATTCCCAGCTCCGGTAACTTTTCGGGTGTTATTAAAAGCGCCATATAATACTTGATCGGCTTCTTTAAATGAATTAACACTTACATCTTTTCCTGATTGTGCTTCTTTTATTTTTTTATTCAGTTTTGAGTTGTTAGCTACATTACACAACCCCCACGGATCAATCCAAGTCAACCCATTAGGCGCATACTGATACAAATTAAATCCACCCAGTAACCCAATCGGGTCCGGCTGCGTANTAAGCCCGTTTCTCTGTCTAAATACTGCCCCTGATACCTCAGGTTCTGTTGTATCTGGCTGTGTTCGATTTCCTGTATCGGCTTGCCCCACAGCTGATAGCTGCATGCCCATACAATATGACCGTCTTCATCAGTGAGTTCTTCCGGGGCACCATTGACATCGGTATGGTAGTACAGCACTTTTTGTTCCGTACCGGTGGTGGTCTCCACTCTGGCTAAGGGTTCATAGCCGCTTTCATCAGTGTAGATATAGACGCTTTTGCTTCTGTCAGTACGGGTTTCCTGAATCATTCTCAGCCCANGGTACGGTTGCATGCTTTGCCCGCCCGGTCTATCTGGTGTTTTTCGATACGTCGGCCTAAGGCATCGTAGACATAGCCGTAGCGTTCGGTACGGTTTAATTTTTCGATACGAACTTCGGTCAGGCGGTGTTCGGCATCGTATTGCAGGTTTCCCAATAGACTTGGTTACGACAGCTTTCGATTAGGCCGGTGCGGTCATAGTGGTAATCGGTCTGTCCTTGCTGAGTATGTTTTTTACTCACCAGTCGGTCGAGGTTGTCGTACTGGTAGCGTCCTTAGCCTGAAGTAGAGGAGGGTTAATAACTATAGTTGTATATAAATTCAAACAGATAATAAATATTTTCTAATCAAAAGCCTAAGCAAAATAATTTAGGCTTCTATATATAATCTCAACTATTATCAATAATTTGTATGTTAATAATAAAACTTAAATATTAAATATTCCGATATATTTAAGTCCGTTATAGTTTTCTTTGTATGGTTTTTTAAGTGTTAATTCACTTGCTTTATACCAAAATAAAGCATTAGCTTTTGATATACCTAATTCAATGCATTTCTCATAAATTCTTTTTTTCTCATTTTTATTCACTTTTATGCTATCAATAATGTATTCAATTTTCTGAGAAGAACTAAATCTTTCTAATACAACTAATTTTTCTGTAATATAAGCGATTTCTCCAATATCTGCACAAAATAAACATCTTGGTTTTGGGTTTAATACATCCTTTTGTATACCCTCAAACTGTTGAAAATATTGTTGATATTTTTCTTCCTCTAAAAAGTTATTGNCCTATCCATAATTGAATGGTAACTTTATTTATATCAATTTTATTCATATTTAACTATTCCTTAGTTAACATCCTGATTTATATCTCATATGCTTCTTATGGGTTTGTTCAATTATATCCATTGCTTGTTTTTTCGATTTAGCTCTATTTAATCTTTTAATTAACTCTTTATGAAAATATGAACCAGCCTTAGTACCATGATGATCTCCTTGAATTAGTGCCCCAGTTTTTTTATTTGTAACATCAACAAAATAAATATCTTTAGTGGGAACTGTCATTGCCTTTAATTCCTGAGCAGTAAACCCTAATGATTTAGCTTTTGCTGCTAGGCTAACAGGGAACATTTCATGTTTGCCTCCACCATTGCGTAAAGCTGTTTCAACTGCTTTTTTATTAGCCCTGATTTCATCGAGTGAGGCATTATTAAACCAGTCATCAAAGCCTCCTTTCTTCCAAGGAGCCCAACCCCAAGGGTCAATCCAATNTCAACCCATTAGGCGCATACTGATACAAATTAAACCCACCCAGCAACCCAATCGGGTCCGGCTGCGTGAATCTGCCTATATCCGGGTCATAGTACCTGAAAGTATTGTAATGTAAGCCCGTTTCTCTGTCTAAATACTGTCCCTGATACCTCAGGTTCTGTTGTATCTGACTGTGTTCGATTTCCTGTATCGGTTTGCCCCACAGCTGATAGCTGCATGCCCATACAATATGACCATCTTCATCAGTAAGTTCTTCCGGGGCGCCGTTGACATCGGTGTGGTAGTACAGCACTTTCTGTTCCGTACCGGTGGTGGTCTCCACTCTGGCTAAGGGTTCATAGCCGCTTTCATCCGTGTAGATATAGACGCTTTTGCTTCTGTCAGTACGGGTTTCCTGAATCATTCTCAGCCCGTCCCACAGGAAACGGGTACGGTTGCAGGCTTTGCCCGCCCGGTCTATCTGGNTGTTTTTCGATACGTCGGCCTAAGGCATCGTAGACATAGCCGTAACGTTCGGTACGGTTTAATTTTTCGATACGAACTTCGATTAGGCGGTGTTCGGCATCGTAGAGGTAATACTGGGTACCGCTGGCGGTCTGTTTGCTGAGGGTACGT
>NZ_JAFNPG010000007.1:0-411 GCF_026535815.1 Snodgrassella sp. B3088 | reverse complement strand
GTTGTCGGTACTGTTGTCTTCGTTGCGTCTTTTATCCAGCAGGTTGGCAGCGGCATCATATTGCAGGGTTTCCCAGTAGGCTTGGTTGCGGCAGCTTTCGATGCGGCCGGTGCGGTCATAGTGGTAATCGGTCTGTCCTTGCTGGGTATGTTTTTTACTCACCAGCCGGTCGAGGTTGTCGTACTGGTAGCGGCGGTCGGTGAGGATGTCGGGCAGGATGGTGTTGTGGCCACGCCGGGTCTGTTTGTGTTGCAGGCGGCTGTTGCGGTCGTATCTGAATTCGGTGTTCAGTTGTCCCTGACTACGCAGGACTTCGCGATGTAGGCGGTCGCGTTCGATGTCGGTGATGGTGGTGCCGTCCAGGTTGATTTGGTGCAGATGGCCGGAACCGTAATAGAGGTTGTTGAGGGT
>NZ_JAFNPG010000006.1:1444-1567 GCF_026535815.1 Snodgrassella sp. B3088 | reverse complement strand
CATGCGCGGCATCAACGAAAACCTCACCATCCGCCGTGGCCAGCACAACCGCTGGGTCATCGAAGACGACGACGGCCTCTACCGCCTGTTCGAGCCCGACCCCAACCAACCCCACCGCCTCTA
>NZ_JAFNPG010000006.1:656-1297 GCF_026535815.1 Snodgrassella sp. B3088 | reverse complement strand
CGCCGAAACCGCCTGGCGCGTCACCCATCACTGGACCGAAGCAGATGGCCAGCGACAGGAAGACTATCACTTTCACTACGACATCTCCCAGCGCCTCACCACCGTCAAAGACAGCCTGGGACGCATCAGCCAGCATTACTGGAACGAAGTCTACCAGATCACCCGCTACATCGACCCCCTTGGCCACACCACCGCATTTGAATGGAACGACAACCAACAACTCATCAGCGTCACCGACGCCCAGNGGTGGACAATGGCACTACAGCTATGACGAACAAGGACGCGAAACCGCCGAAACCGACCCACTGGGACGCACCACCCAGACCCAGTGGTTACCCCACTGGGCCTTACCCACCATCAGCGTCGACCCCGACGGCAGCACCTGGCGCTACTACTATGATGNAACGCGGCAACCTGCTGACCGTCATCGACCCCTTAAAACAACGCACCCACTACCAATACGACCAGCACGGCCAAATAACCAAAATCACCGATGCCAGAGGTGGGCACAAATACCTACGCTGGAACCCAAACGGCCAGCTTATCCAACACACCGACTGCTCCGGTTCCCTGACCCAGCTTGGCTACGATCGCCATGGCAACCTGACCGACATCACCAACGCCATCGGCAACAGCAGCCA
>NZ_JAFNPG010000006.1:344-633 GCF_026535815.1 Snodgrassella sp. B3088 | reverse complement strand
AGGACAATTACTGACCTATACCGACCCCGCCGGCCACACCACCCACTACCATCGGGACCCCCGCGGACTGGTGCACCGACGTACCGATAGCGCCGGACGCAGCATCCGCTTTCACTACGACACCTATAGCCGCNGACTACATTAACCAACGAAAACGGCGAGCATTACCAATTTCAATACGACGCCGGCGACCGCCTAACCGAACAGACCGATCTAGACGGACGTAAACAAAAGCTGACTTACGATCAGCTGGATAACGTCAGCGCCGTTCACTTTGCTGCCGGCAGCT
>NZ_JAFNPG010000006.1:210-325 GCF_026535815.1 Snodgrassella sp. B3088 | reverse complement strand
CGGCCGACTGATTGGCAAACACACCCCCGACGGCAACACCGCCTACCAGTACGACCCCGCCGACAACCTCATCAAAGTCGGCTACAAAAAAGCCGGCTTACCGGCAGAAGCTGCT
>NZ_JAFNPG010000006.1:0-199 GCF_026535815.1 Snodgrassella sp. B3088 | reverse complement strand
CACCTTTCGCTACGACATCATCGGCAACCTGCTGAGCGAAACCACCGCACAAGGCACCCTCAGCCATCAGTACGACCAACTGGGCAACCGCATCGCCACCACCCTGCCGGACGGGCGCACCCTCAACAACCTCTATTACGGTTCCGGCCATCTGCACCAAATCAACCTGGACGGCACCACCATCACCGACATCGAACGC
>NZ_JAFNPG010000005.1:0-11249 GCF_026535815.1 Snodgrassella sp. B3088 | reverse complement strand
CCATGGCTCCTTTGCCGACGCTGAGTAGATTTTAGGTGACGGGTGGTGACAATGAGTCCGTGTCGAGCGCTGATTTTTTCGGCCTTTAGAGCGAGATTTATACAATAGAATTTGGCATGAGATTGGATTGCTTTTAGTCAGCCTCTTATAGCCTAAAGTCTTTGAGTGACTAGATGACATATCATGTAAGTTGCTGATAGGTTTCCAGTTTTCCGCTCCTAGGTCTGCATATTGTACTTTTCCTCTTACTCGACTTAACCAGTACCAACCCAGCTTCTCAACGGATTTATACCATGGCACTTTAAAGCCAGCATCACTGACAATGAGCGGTGTGGTGTTACTCGGTAGAATGCTCGCAAGGTCGGCTAGAAATTGGTCATGAGCTTTCTTTGAACATTGCTCTGAAAGCGGGAACGCTTTCTCATAAAGAGTAACAGAACGACCGTGTAGTGCGACTGAAGCTCGCAATACCATAAGTCGTTTTTGCTCACGAATATCAGACCAGTCAACAAGTACAATGGGCATCGTATTGCCCGAACAGATAAAGCTAGCATGCCAACGGTATACAGCGAGTCGCTCTTTGTGGAGGTGACGATTACCTAACAATCGGTCGATTCGTTTGATGTTATGTTTTGTTCTCGCTTTGGTTGGCAGGTTACGGCCAAGTTCGGTAAGAGTGAGAGTTTTACAGTCAAGTAATGCGTGGCAAGCCAANCGTTAAGCTGTTGAGTCGTTTTAAGTGTAATTCGGGGCAGAATTGGTAAAGAGAGTCGTGTAAAATATCGAGTTCGCACATCTTGTTGTCTGATTATTGATTTTTCGNCGAAACCATTTGATCATATGACAAGATGTGTATCCACCTTAACTTAATGATTTTTACCAAAATCATTAGGGGATTCATCAGCGAACAGTATCAGGAGTCCGCTGCACGAATGATGACCTCAAGCCGGTTCTGGTCGCGCTGGCGACCGATCAGCCCCTGGATGTGCGATACCGCGACCACGATCTTTCCGGCGATTGGGCGGGCTACCGCGAATGCTACATCAAGCCCGACCTGCTGCTGATCTACCGCAAGTCCGACGCCGACACCCTGCGACTGGCGCGGCTTGGCTCCCATAGCGAGCTGTTCGGCTGATGCCAGTCGCCTTGTCCGCCAAACGATCATTAGTCGGCCATGCCGGACACTGTCCAGCAAAGTTATTGCACAACGGGTTGTCGGACATTAAGATAGGCGGACGGAATGACGGACAAGAGAGGCGGCAAATGGCACTGATCGGCTATGCGCGGGTATCGACGGCGGAACAGGACACCGCCTTGCAGACGGATGCGCTACGCAAGGCAGGCTGCGAGCGCGTTTTCGAGGACACGGCTTCCGGGGCCAAGGCCGACCGCCCCGGCTTGGCTGATGCGCTGGCCTACCTGCGCGACGGCGACGTGCTGGCCGTCTGGCGGCTGGATCGGCTCGGGCGCTCTATGCCGCACCTAATCGAAACGATAGGCGCGCTGGAAGCGCGAGGCGTCGGCTTCCGTTCTCTGACGGAAGCCATCGACACCACCACGCCAGGCGGGCGGCTCATCTTCCACGTGTTCGGCGCGCTGGGCCAGTTCGAGCGCGACTTGATCCGCGAGCGCACCAAGGCCGGGTTGACTGCCGCCGCCGCTCGTGGGAGGAAGGGCGGGCGAAAGCCGGTTGTCACCGCCGACAAGTTGCAGCGAGCGCGGGAGCACATCGCCAACGGGCTTAATGTCCGAGAGGCCGCTACACGGCTCAAGGTGAGCAAGACGGCCCTGTACACCGCGCTGCAATCCACCAGTGCAGCCGACTCCTGATATTCCGTGCAGTCGTCTTCTGAAAATGACACTCACGCGCAGGTAGATGCGTGCGACTTTCATGCGGGCCTCCTGGTCATTTTGGGTATAGGGAAAATGACCATTGTTTCACGCCTAGCCAAAAAGGGAAGGTTCCCGGTTCAAATGTCGTTTTCAGAAGACGGCTGCACTGAACGTCAGAAGCCGACTGCACTATAGCAGCGGAGGGGTTGGATCCATCAGGCAACGACGGGCTGCTGCCGGCCATCAGCGGACGCAGGGAGGACTTTCCGCAACCGGCCGTTCGATGCGGCACCGATGGCCTTCGCGCAGGGGTAGTGAATCCGCCAGGATTGACTTGCGCTGCCCTACCTCTCACTAGTGAGGGGCGGCAGCGCATCAAGCGGTGAGCGCACTCCGGCACCGCCAACTTTCAGCACATGCGTGTAAATCATCGTCGTAGAGACGTCGGAATGGCCGAGCAGATCCTGCACGGTTCGAATGTCGTAACCGCTGCGGAGCAAGGCCGTCGCGAACGAGTGGCGGAGGGTGTGCGGTGTGGCGGGCTTCGTGATGCCTGCTTGTTCTACGGCACGTTTGAAGGCGCGCTGAAAGGTCTGGTCATACATGTGATGGCGACGCACGACACCGCTCCGTGGATCGGTCGAATGCGTGTGCTGCGCAAAAACCCAGAACCACGGCCAGGAATGCCCGGCGCGCGGATACTTCCGCTCAAGGGCGTCGGGAAGCGCAACGCCGCTGCGGCCCTCGGCCTGGTCCTTCAGCCACCATGCCCGTGCACGCGACAGCTGCTCGCGCAGGCTGGGTGCCAAGCTCTCGGGTAACATCAAGGCCCGATCCTTGGAGCCCTTGCCCTCCCGCACGATGATCGTGCCGTGATCGAAATCCAGATCCTTGACCCGCAGTTGCAAACCCTCACTGATCCGCATGCCCGTTCCATACAGAAGCTGGGCGAACAAACGATGCTCGCCTTCCAGAAAACCGAGGATGCGAACCACTTCATCCGGGGTCAGCACCACCGGCAAGCGCCGCGACGGCCGAGGTCTTCCGATCTCCTGAAGCCAGGGCAGATCCGTGCACAGCACCTTGCCGTAGAAGAACAGCAAGGCCGCCAATGCCTGACGATGCGTGGAGACCGAAACCTTGCGCTCGTTCGCCAGCCAGGACAGAAATGCCTCGACTTCGCTGCTGCCCAAGGTTGCCGGGTGACGCACACCGTGGAAACGGATGAAGGCACGAACCCAGTGGACATAAGCCTGTTCGGTTGGTAAGCTGTAATGCAAGTAGCGTATGCGCTCACGCAACTGGTCCAGAACCTTGACCGAACGCAGCGGTGGTAACGGCGCAGTGGCGGTTTTCATGGCTTGTTATGACTGTTTTTTTGGGGTACAGTCTATGCCTCGGGCATCCAAGCAGCAAGCGCGTTACGCCGTGGGTCGATGTTTGATGTTATGGAGCAGCAACGATGTTACGCAGCAGGGCAGTCGCCCTAAAACAAAGTTAACCTCTGAGGAAGAATTGTGAAACTATCACTAATGGTAGCTATATCGAAGAATGGAGTTATCGGGAATGGCCCTGATATTCCATGGAGCGCCAAAGGTGAACAGCTCCTGTTTAAAGCTATTACCTATAACCAATGGCTGTTGGTTGGACGCAAGACTTTTGAATCAATGGGAGCATTACCCAACCGAAAGTATGCGGTCGTAACACGTTCAAGTTTTACATCTGACAATGAGAACGTATTGATCTTTCCATCAATTAAAGATGCTTTAACCAACCTAAAGAAAATAACGGATCATGTCATTGTTTCAGGTGGTGGGGAGATATACAAAAGCCTGATCGATCAAGTAGATACACTACATATATCTACAATAGACATCGAGCCGGAAGGTGATGTTTACTTTCCTGAAATCCCCAGCAATTTTAGGCCAGTTTTTACCCAAGACTTCGCCTCTAACATAAATTATAGTTACCAAATCTGGCAAAAGGGTTAACAAGTGGCAGCAACGCAGGTCACATTGATACACAAAATTCTAGCTGCGGCAGATGAGCGAAATCTGCCGCTCTGGATCGGTGGGGGCTGGGCGATCGATGCACGGCTAGGGCGTGTAACACGCAAGCACGATGATATTGATCTGACGTTTCCCGGCGAGAGGCGCGGCGAGCTCGAGGCAATAGTTGAAATGCTCGGCGGGCGCGTCATGGAGGAGTTGGACTATGGATTCTTAGCGGAGATCGGGGATGAGTTACTTGACTGCGAACCTGCTTGGTGGGCAGACGAAGCGTATGAAATCGCGGAGGCTCCGCAGGGCTCGTGCCCAGAGGCGGCTGAGGGCGTCATCGCCGGGCGGCCAGTCCGTTGTAACAGCTGGGAGGCGATCATCTGGGATTACTTTTACTATGCCGATGAAGTACCACCAGTGGACTGGCCTACAAAGCACATAGAGTCCTACAGGCTCGCATGCACCTCACTCGGGGCGGAAAAGGTTGAGGTCTTGCGTGCCGCTTTCAGGTCGCGATATGCGGCCTAACAATTCGTCCAAGCCGACGCCGCTTCGCGGCGCGGCTTAACTCAGGTGTTAGACCGCTATGACAGTCGCCCTCGACGAAGTATCTGAACTAAAGAATTTGCTTTCACCCTTGTTGGATGAATGCACTTTTGAAGAAGTTGAGTATGGTCAGTCAGATGCTCGAGTGATTCGAGTTCTATTTCCTGATCGCAATACCGCGTATCTAAAGTACGCCTCCGGATCTTCTGCTCAAGAAATTCTTCAAGAGCATCAGCGCACTAGATGGCTCAGAACACGAGCTCTCGTACCGGAAGTGATCTCATATGTCTCGACTTCAACTGTCACCATCCTGTTGACAAAAGCATTGATTGGCCACAATGCCGCTGACGCCGCAGATGCAGATCCAGTTATTGTTGTTGCAGAGATGGCACGAGCGTTACGCGACCTCCATTCGATCTCGCCTGACGATTGCCCATTCGACGAAAGGCTCCACCTGCGACTGAAGCTGGCTTCGGGCCGTTTGGAAGCCGGGTTAGTTGATGAGGAGGACTTTGATCACGCAAGGCAAGGCATGCTGGCGCGGGATGTTTACGAGCAACTTTTTATACAAATGCCTGGAGCGGAGCAGCTGGTAGTCACACATGGCGACGCCTGTCCCGAGAACTTCATCTTCCAAGGTAATGCCTTCGTCGGCTTCATAGACTGCGGTCGGGTCGGGCTTGCCGATAAGTATCAAGACCTGGCGCTTGCATCGAGAAACATTGACGCGGTATTTGGACCAGAACTCACTAACCAGTTCTTCATCGAGTATGGAGAGCCAAATCCGAACATAGCTAAGATTGAGTACTACCGGATCTTGGATGAGTTCTTCTAAGCGCGGTCTAACAATTCGTTCAAGCCGAGATCGCTTCGCGGCCGCGGAGTTGTTCTGTAAATTGTCACAACGCCGCGGCCGCAAAGCGCTCCGGCTTAACTCAGGTGTTAGACGGCAAAGTCACAGACCGCGGGATCTCTTATGACCAACTACTTTGATAGCCCCTTCAAAGGCAAGCTGCTTTCTGAGCAAGTGAAGAACCCCAATATCAAAGTTGGGCGGTACAGCTATTACTCTGGCTACTATCATGGGCACTCATTCGATGACTGCGCACGGTATCTGTTTCCGGACCGTGATGACGTTGATAAGTTGATCATCGGTAGTTTCTGCTCTATCGGGAGTGGGGCTTCCTTTATCATGGCTGGCAATCAGGGGCATCGGTACGACTGGGCATCATCTTTCCCGTTCTTTTATATGCAGGAAGAACCTGCATTCTCAAGCGCACTCGATGCCTTCCAAAAAGCAGGTAATACTGTCATTGGCAATGACGTTTGGATCGGCTCTGAGGCAATGGTCATGCCCGGAATCAAGATCGGGCACGGTGCGGTGATAGGCAGCCGCTCGTTGGTGACAAAAGATGTGGAGCCTTACGCTATCGTTGGCGGCAATCCCGCTAAGAAGATTAAGAAACGCTTCACCGATGAGGAAATTTCATTGCTTCTGGAGATGGAGTGGTGGAATTGGTCACTGGAGAAGATCAAAGCGGCAATGCCCATGCTGTGCTCGTCTAATATTGTTGGCCTGCACAAGTATTGGCTCGAGTTTGCCGTCTAACAATTCAATCAAGCCGATGCCGCTTCGCGGCACGGCTTATTTCAGGCGTTGGGCGAACCCGGAGCCTCATTAATTGTTAGCCGTTAAAATTAAGCCCTTTACCAAACCAATACTTATTATGAAAAACACAATACATATCAACTTCGCTATTTTTTTAATAATTGCAAATATTATCTACAGCAGCGCCAGTGCATCAACAGATATCTCTACTGTTGCATCTCCATTATTTGAAGGAACTGAAGGTTGTTTTTTACTTTACGATGTATCCACAAACGCTGAAATTGCTCAATTCAATAAAGCAAAGTGTGCAACGCAAATGGCACCAGATTCAACTTTCAAGATCGCATTATCACTTATGGCATTTGATGCGGAAATAATAGATCAGAAAACCATATTCAAATGGGATAAAACCCCCAAAGGAATGGAGATCTGGAACAGCAATCATACACCAAAGACGTGGATGCAATTTTCTGTTGTTTGGGTTTCGCAAGAAATAACCCAAAAAATTGGATTAAATAAAATCAAGAATTATCTCAAAGATTTTGATTATGGAAATCAAGACTTCTCTGGAGATAAAGAAAGAAACAACGGATTAACAGAAGCATGGCTCGAAAGTAGCTTAAAAATTTCACCAGAAGAACAAATTCAATTCCTGCGTAAAATTATTAATCACAATCTCCCAGTTAAAAACTCAGCCATAGAAAACACCATAGAGAACATGTATCTACAAGATCTGGAGAATAGTACAAAACTGTATGGGAAAACTGGTGCAGGATTCACAGCAAATAGAACCTTACAAAACGGATGGTTTGAAGGGTTTATTATAAGCAAATCAGGACATAAATATGTTTTTGTGTCCGCACTTACAGGAAACTTGGGGTCGAATTTAACATCAAGCATAAAAGCCAAGAAAAATGCGATCACCATTCTAAACACACTAAATTTATAAAAAATCTAATGGCAAAATCGCCCAACCCTTCAATCAAGTCGGGACGGCCAAAAGCAAGCTTTTGGCTCCCCTCGCTGGCGCTCGGCGCCCCTTATTTCAAACGTTAAACATCATGAGGGAAGCGGTGATCGCCGAAGTATCGACTCAACTATCAGAGGTAGTTGGCGTCATCGAGCGCCATCTCGAACCGACGTTGCTGGCCGTACATTTGTACGGCTCCGCAGTGGATGGCGGCCTGAAGCCACACAGTGATATTGATTTGCTGGTTACGGTGACCGTAAGGCTTGATGAAACAACGCGGCGAGCTTTGATCAACGACCTTTTGGAAACTTCGGCTTCCCCTGGAGAGAGCGAGATTCTCCGCGCTGTAGAAGTCACCATTGTTGTGCACGACGACATCATTCCGTGGCGTTATCCAGCTAAGCGCGAACTGCAATTTGGAGAATGGCAGCGCAATGACATTCTTGCAGGTATCTTCGAGCCAGCCACGATCGACATTGATCTGGCTATCTTGCTGACAAAAGCAAGAGAACATAGCGTTGCCTTGGTAGGTCCAGCGGCGGAGGAACTCTTTGATCCGGTTCCTGAACAGGATCTATTTGAGGCGCTAAATGAAACCTTAACGCTATGGAACTCGCCGCCCGACTGGGCTGGCGATGAGCGAAATGTAGTGCTTACGTTGTCCCGCATTTGGTACAGCGCAGTAACCGGCAAAATCGCGCCGAAGGATGTCGCTGCCGACTGGGCAATGGAGCGCCTGCCGGCCCAGTATCAGCCCGTCATACTTGAAGCTAGACAGGCTTATCTTGGACAAGAAGAAGATCGCTTGGCCTCCCGCGCAGATCAGTTGGAAGAATTTGTTCACTACGTGAAAGGCGAGATCACCAAGGTAGTCGGCAAATAATGTCTAACAATTCGTTCAAGCCGACGCCGCTTCGCGGCGCGGCTTAACTCAAGCGTTAGATGCACTAAGCACATAATTGCTCACAGCCAAACTATCAGGTCAAGTCTGCTTTTATTATTTTTAAGCGTGCATAATAAGCCCTACACAAATTGGGAGATATATCATGAAAGGCTGGCTTTTTCTTGTTATCGCAATAGTTGGCGAAGTAATCGCAACATCCGCATTAAAATCTAGCGAGGGCTTTACTAAGCTTGCCCCTTCCGCCGTTGTCATAATCGGTTATGGCATCGCATTTTATTTTCTTTCTCTGGTTCTGAAATCCATCCCTGTCGGTGTTGCTTATGCAGTCTGGTCGGGACTCGGCGTCGTCATAATTACAGCCATTGCCTGGTTGCTTCATGGGCAAAAGCTTGATGCGTGGGGCTTTGTAGGTATGGGGCTCATAATTGCTGCCTTTTTGCTCGCCCGATCCCCATCGTGGAAGTCGCTGCGGAGGCCGACGCCATGGTGACGGTGTTCGGCATTCTGAATCTCACCGAGGACTCCTTCTTCGATGAGAGCCGGCGGCTAGACCCCGCCGGCGCTGTCACCGCGGCGATCGAAATGCTGCGAGTCGGATCAGACGTCGTGGATGTCGGACCGGCCGCCAGCCATCCGGACGCGAGGCCTGTATCGCCGGCCGATGAGATCAGACGTATTGCGCCGCTCTTAGACGCCCTGTCCGATCAGATGCACCGTGTTTCAATCGACAGCTTCCAACCGGAAACCCAGCGCTATGCGCTCAAGCGCGGCGTGGGCTACCTGAACGATATCCAAGGATTTCCTGACCCTGCGCTCTATCCCGATATTGCTGAGGCGGACTGCAGGCTGGTGGTTATGCACTCAGCGCAGCGGGATGGCATCGCCACCCGCACCGGTCACCTTCGACCCGAAGACGCGCTCGACGAGATTGTGCGGTTCTTCGAGGCGCGGGTTTCCGCCTTGCGACGGAGCGGGGTCGCTGCCGACCGGCTCATCCTCGATCCGGGGATGGGATTTTTCTTGAGCCCCGCACCGGAAACATCGCTGCACGTGCTGTCGAACCTTCAAAAGCTGAAGTCGGCGTTGGGGCTTCCGCTATTGGTCTCGGTGTCGCGGAAATCCTTCTTGGGCGCCACCGTTGGCCTTCCTGTAAAGGATCTGGGTCCAGCGAGCCTTGCGGCGGAACTTCACGCGATCGGCAATGGCGCTGACTACGTCCGCACCCACGCGCCTGGAGATCTGCGAAGCGCAATCACCATCTCGGAAACCCTCGCGAAATTTCGCAGTCGCGACGCCAGAGACCGAGGGTTAGATCATGCCTAGCATTCACCTTCCGGCCGCCCGCTAGCGGACCCTGGTCAGGTTCCGCGAAGGTGGGCGCAGACATGCTGGGCTCGTCAGGATCAAACTGCACTATGAGGCGGCGGTTCATACCGCGCCAGGGGAGCGAATGGACAGCGAGGAGCCTCCGAACGTTCGGGTCGCCTGCTCGGGTGATATCGACGAGGTTGTGCGGCTGATGCACGACGCTGCGGCGTGGATGTCCGCCAAGGGAACGCCCGCCTGGGACGTCGCGCGGATCGACCGGACATTCGCGGAGACCTTCGTCCTGAGATCCGAGCTCCTAGTCGCGAGTTGCAGCGACGGCATCGTCGGCTGTTGCACCTTGTCGGCCGAGGATCCCGAGTTCTGGCCCGACGCCCTCAAGGGGGAGGCCGCATATCTGCACAAGCTCGCGGTGCGACGGACACATGCGGGCCGGGGTGTCAGCTCCGCGCTGATCGAGGCTTGCCGCCATGCCGCGCGAACGCAGGGGTGCGCCAAGCTGCGGCTCGACTGCCACCCGAACCTGCGTGGCCTATACGAGCGGCTCGGATTCACCCACGTCGACACTTTCAATCCCGGCTGGGATCCAACCTTCATCGCAGAACGCCTAGAACTCGAAATCTAACGTCCGTTCGGGCATCGAGGTCCATGTCGGGGTGGGACGGGCCCGTGGCTTCAAGATCACTTGCAGTCCGACCGCGATGTCTTGGTTGCGCGAGAGGTTGTCGATATCCTCCACTTCCATCATCAACCCTGGATAATGCCGCCGCCGTCATCGCCGCCGACGCCCGTGCCGGGCTTTTCGGGCCTGTCAGGCTTGCTCGGCCTTCAGCCTGCCTGGGCGAGATCTCCGGCGGACGGATTAACGGCGGAGCTTCGCCGCCTTTCGTGCGTGTGAAGGCCGAAGATAGTTCTCTCAAAAACATCCGTTTATGAGAGATACCAAATGTCATTTTCAGAAGACGACTGCACCAGTTGATTGGGCGTAATGGCTGTTGTGCAGCCAGCTCCTGACAGTTCAATATCAGAAGTGATCTGCACCAATCTCGACTATGCTCAATACTCGTGTGGGCTCTGTTGCAAAAATCGTGAAGCTTGAGCATGCTTGGCGGAGATTGGACGGACGGAACGATGACGGATTTCAAGTGGCGCCATTTCCAGGGTGATGTGATCCTGTGGGCGGTGCGCTGGTATTGTCGCTATCCGATCAGCTATCGCGACCTTGAGGAAATGCTGGCGGAACGCGGCATTTCGGTCGACCATACGACGATCTATCGCTGGGTCCAGTGCTACGCCCCGGAGATGGAGAAGCGGCTGCGCTGGTTCTGGCGGCGTGGCTTTGATCCGAGCTGGCGCCTGGATGAAACCTACGTCAAGGTGCGGGGCAAGTGGACCTACCTGTACCGGGCAGTCGACAAGCGGGGCGACACGATCGATTTCTACCTGTCGCCGACCCGCAGCGCCAAGGCAGCGAAGCGGTTCCTGGGCAAGGCCCTGCGAGGCCTGAAGCACTGGGAAAAGCCTGCCACGCTCAATACCGACAAAGCGCCGAGCTATGGTGCAGCGATCACCGAATTGAAGCGCGAAGGAAAGCTGGACCGGGAGACGGCCCACCGGCAGGTGAAGTATCTCAATAACGTGATCGAGGCCGATCACGGAAAGCTCAAGATACTGATCAAGCCGGTGCGCGGTTTCAAATCGATCCCCACGGCCTATGCCACGATCAAGGGATTCGAAGTCATGCGAGCCCTGCGCAAAGGACAGGCTCGCCCCTGGTGCCTGCAGCCCGGCATCAGGGGCGAGGTGCGCCTTGTGGAGAGAGCTTTTGGCATTGGGCCCTCGGCGCTGACGGAGGCCATGGGCATGCTCAACCCTGATGAATCCCCTAATGATTTTTATCAAAATCATTAAGTTAAGGTAGATACACATCTTGTCATATGATCAAATGGTTTCGCCAAAAATCAATAATCAGACAACAAAATGTGCGAACTCGATATTTTACACGACTCTCTTTACCAATTCTGCCCCGAATTACACTTAAAACGACTCAACAGCTTAACG